>JBDKIW010000223.1:0-2702 GCA_039796955.1 Planctomycetota bacterium | reverse complement strand
GACCGTCCGGTAAAGAAACCGGACACGATCCCGAACTGCCACACCACCTTCCGCCATGACTCGCTCCGCAAGACGCGCAGCCGCTTCAAAATGCTGCACATCATTCATCAGCTGCAGAGCCTGCAGCGGAGTATTGCTGCGTTCACGCCGGGAACAGAACTGCTCCCGATTCGGGCCATCAAAGTTGGTCATGAATGGCGGCGGTGCTGTGCGTTTGACGAAACAGTACACACTGCGGCGATACAACGACGTCCCGTGATCCTGCAGATAAAACCTGGTATTGCTGTTTTCATAACCCACCGGTTCCCAGATGTCTTCCGGCTGATAGGGCATCACCCCCCTGCCACCCATGGTCAGATTCAGCAGGCCGCTCACGCTGAGCGCATTGTCACGCAACTGTTCCGCATCCAGCCGCAGCCGCGGACCTCGCGAAAGCAGGCGATTCTCCGGATCCAGCTGCAGTGCGTCCGCTGTGACAACAGACGCCTGGCGAAATGCCGCTGACGTCAGGATGGTTCGGTACAACTGCTTCTGGTCCCAACCCGTGTCGCGGAAGTTGATCGCCAGCCAGTCCAGCAGTTCCGGGTGCGATGGCACATCACCACGCGTTCCAAAGTCGTCACTCGTTTTGACAATCCCCGTGCCAAACACCTGCTGCCAGATGCGATTGACCGTGACGCGGGATGTCAATGGGTTCTCTGAGGACAGTAACCACCGTGCCAGATCCAGGCGGTTCGCACGCCGACCAGTCAACACTTCACCCGTCTCCGTTCGCAACGCAGGAAACTCCTGCGGGACGCCCGGCTCCACCCGATCCCCGGGCTTGTCATACTGGCCCCGCAGCATCACAAAGGCTTCGCGCGGCTTTTCCAGATCCGCAAACGTGAAGGTGCCCGGGACGGAATCTTCCAGCACCGTCACGTCCGCCGCGGCCTTTGCGTACTGCTCGCGTTCTACAGCCACTGCTGAGCCCGACAGACGCTGAATCCGACGGAGCCAGAATCGCTGCAATTCCTGGAGCAGCTTTGCGTCCGCCCCCTCGGTCGGGCCCGCTTTCAATAATTCATTCGCCGGCCCCGAAACTCCGCTGATTCCCCGACCCCGGCTGACGTCCCACCACGCCCGAAATGATGCTCCAGGATCCTGAGTTCTGGCCAGGCGTCCTGTCAGCCGCACGTCGTCAATCCAGATCCTTCCACCGTCCTGAATCAGGACCAGACTTCGCAGAATCGCTCCCGCTTCCGCCTTCAGATCCGGCAGGGAAATTTCCATTTGAGTCCATTCGCCGCCGGCCGGAAGCGCTCTGACAAATCCGTCCATGCCAGGCTTGCCGGATTCTGCTGGTCCCCAGACCGCGCGGCGCGGACGACCATCATCCAGCTGGACCGTGACCGACTTCGGGACATGATGCGGGTCAATCCGCAACCAGAAACTCAGACGTCCCTCCTGCGGAATCACCCACTGCTGGGTCGGCAATTCTATGGTCAGCTCATACCGCGATCCATAGGCCAACTCCAGCACTCGTTGGCCCGATTTCGCCCCGAAGTCCGGATCCAGCACCCACACCGCGTCGTTGCGCGACGTGTTCCGTGTGCGACTTCCCCAGGGGAAAACGTCGTCCAGCAGGCTGTCGTGCACCGGTTCTGCGGCCTGGTCCGACACTCCACCTGCGATGGCTCCGTCGTCCGGTACCACCGCGGATTCAATCGCTTTTGTCAACGCTCCCTCAGCAAGCTCCCGACGTTGCAGTGCCGCCGTCAATGCGGTCTGCTGGGCCGCAGTCGGCACCTTCATGAAGGGGTTCGTATTGCGGATGTTGCCGTCCATTCCCGGATCCGCAGCCGAGTAAAAGAACGCATACATCGAGTAAAAGTCGCGAGTTGAAACGGGATCATACTTGTGGTCATGGCACACGGCGCAGCCCGCCGTCAGTCCCATCCACGTCTGCATGGTCGTACTCGTCCGATCCACCGCGTAGCGATACACCCACTCGTCATTGATCGCCCCGCCTTCACTGGTGGTGACGTTGCATCGGTTAAAGCCGGTGGCAACTCGCTGTTCCTGAGTCGCATTAGGAAGCAGGTCCCCCGCAATCTGCCACGTGGTGAACTGATCAAACGGCAGATTGCGATTCAGTGCCTCAATCACCCAGTCCCGATAGGCCCACATCTCCCGCTCATTGTCCAGATGCAGCCCATGCGTGTCCGCATACCGCGCGACGTCCAGCCAGTGCCGCGCCTGCTCTTCACCATAACGTGGAGATGCAAGGTAGTACTCCACCATCTTCTCGTAGGCGTCAGCGGCACTGTCCTGCTCAAACGTCTCCAGCTCTTTCACTGTCGGTGGCAGCCCGGTCAGCACAAACGAAACTCGCCGAATCAATGTCGCCCGATCCGCTTCAGGCTGAGGCTTCAATTGTCGTTTTTCCAGTTCCGACAGCACCCACGCGTCAATCGGATTCCGCACCCAGTCGGACTGCGCCACGACAGGGGGCTGGCGCTGCACCGGAACTTCAAACGACCAGTGCTTCTGATAGCCCGCTCCCTCAGCAATCCAGCGACGCAGCAACTCCACTTCCGCAGGCTTCAGGGCCTTGCCTGTCTCCGGCGGCGGCATGATCACCTCGGCGTCTGTGGCAATCACCCGCTGAAAGACAGCACTGGCGTCCGGATCACCCGGTTTGATCGCCGTTACGCCCTCTC
>JBDKIW010000222.1:0-4555 GCA_039796955.1 Planctomycetota bacterium | reverse complement strand
TGGCCGATTGGAGTGGCCGTGGGGATCAGAGGGGCTGTGATGATCAGCCAGTTCGGGGGCTTTGGAAGCTGTTTTTGCAGAACATCACAGTGACGTGACGGGCTCCGTCGATTGACACGGGGCCCCCGTTCGGCCTAAAACGGTCAAATTGAAGGTGGAGCGTACTCGAGCTATTGATTTTTCGATCAGGCCTGCGAAGAGTTTCGCGCTCCGTGCTGGCAGTATTTTACTCAGAACTACCGGAGGAACAGAAGATGACGATGAAGGCATGTGTGAAGCTGGCAACGGCTGCAGCGGTTGTTGCAGGTTTGTTTGTGGCGACGGGATCAGAAGCAGTGGCACGTCCGAAGTACAAGGACGTGATGTCAGCAACTTACCCGGAACTGGCCAAGAAGCATGGCACGGACGGCAAGCTGACCTGCGCTGTCTGCCATCCTGATAAGGACAAGAAGATCCGCAACAACTACGGAGCGGCTTTTGGCAAGGCGTTGACCAAGAAGAATGAAACGGACGAAGCGAAGATCAAAGAAGCGCTGACGAAGTCCGAAGGTGAAAAGAGCGCAACGGACGGCAAGACGTTCGGCGACCTGATCAAGGCGGTTGAGCTGCCGGGCACAGCAGAAGCTGCGAAGTAATTTGCAGGTCGACAGGGTGTGAAAACAGGGGCTTCGGTTATCACCGGGGCCCTTTTTTCATTCCGAATCGTCTCAAATCGCCTGGAATTGTGATTTTTGACGATTGAAGCAACAATTCCCGCCTGCTATTCTTCCGGATTCAGATTTCTCCGGTCAGAAGCAGAGTGTGTTGCTGTTCGCAGACAAAATGCGGCGGTCTACTTTCATGCGGACCGCGCGGATGCGTCGAAATAGAAGTCTGACTGACGTTCAAGGGATTTTTACGCAATTGCGGGGCCAATCCAGCCATCAGTGGCAGCCGGATCAGACCGCGGGGAATTGTTGATTGCTATGAGCACTCTGAAAAAGAACAAGCGGATTAAGCGTGCAGCCTTGTTGGACCTGTACGGCGACTTGAAGCCGGGTCGGGGAAACAAGAAGACCGAGCGCGGTAAAGCCAAGTACCTCGGCGGTAACGGCCGCAAGACGACGGGGATTTCCAAGCGAGTGTACCGTCAGAACCTGAAGCGCGTTCAGGTTGTCGAAGACGGTGCCGTGGTATCTCGTCGCGTTCCAGTGCGACTGATCCGTTCGGGCGCGATCACCAAGCCAGTGGTGCAGGATCCGTTTGCACTCCCAGGCAACAACTAGGTTGCAGCGGGCTTCTGGCTGAACGATCCGCGACATTCCCGCAGGCTGGTTTGTACCGGCTGATGGGTTGTGGGTTGTGATTTGGCTGGGCAGATTGATGTGCAATTGCTGCCGTCGGTGACTGCGGGGATTTTGGTGCGCACAAAAATAGGAACCTTCTGGCGTTTTGACGCCAGAAGGTTTTTTTGTGCGCGGATGGATGGGGAATGGGACTGAAATGATGGGACTGAAATGATGGGACTGAAATGATGGGACGGAAATGATGGGGCTGAAGTGATGGGACTGAAGTGATGGGACGGATGTGACGGAGGGGACTGATGGGACGGATGTTTGAGAGAGAGAGTTGGGGGGCGTTTCGGGGGAGCGAAGCGCGGGGGGCTTCTGGTTGAACAGGGTTTTGCCATCGCAGACTTTGCGTAGCTTAAAAGAAGTCCTGGGAGTTTCTGCGAATCGCTGCATCGGAAGTGCCGCGCGTGGTTGATCTGTGGCAGAGGAATCATAGGATGCTGATGAAGACTCTGTCTGCACACTGCAGCACCGGGCTGAGGGCCCGCAGCTTCCCACTGTTTCACGCAAACTTTCTCCGGAAATTCAACGGCAATGCCCACTGCTGAACAACTCAGAATGCTCGTCTCCAATGTGGTTGAACCGTTCACGGAACGACCGCTGGGCGATTTGAACATGATTCGGGACACCTTCGTCAACGGAACCGACGCCAGAGTGCGGATTGAACTCCCGACGCCCGCTTATCCGGATTCAAAAAAGCTGGAAGCCCTGATTCGACAGCGGATTCAGTTTGCCGCTCCGGAGCTGCAGCCGCGGATTGAGATCCAATCCACAGTGCGGGGCAAGGACACGGGCGGGCGGATCGGACTGAACATTCACAACGTGATTGCGGTGGGCAGTGGTAAAGGGGGCGTGGGCAAGAGCACTGTTGCGGCAGCGCTGGCCTGTGGACTGCACTCCTTCGGCTGTCGCGTGGGGTTGATGGACGCAGACGTCTACGGCCCAAGCATTCCGCACATGATGAACGCCGACGGCCGCCCGGGGGCTCAGGAAGTCACCGACGACCAGGGCAATAAAATGATGCGGATGGAGCCGATTGACGCCAACGGCGTGAAGCTGATGTCGATGGGCTTTTTCATTGAGCAGGGGCAGTCTGTGGTCTGGCGCGGACCGATGTTGCACAAAGCGCTGACACAGTTTCTGAAAGACACTCAGTGGGGCGAACTGGACTATCTGATCATTGACCTGCCGCCGGGAACTGGCGACGTGTCGTTGACGCTGGCACAGCAGGTGGGTCTGGCGGGTGCCGTCGTCGTCTGCACACCTCAGCAGGTTGCCTTGCTGGATGCCATCAAGGCGGTGGACATGTACCAGAAGGTCAACGTGCCGATTCTGGGATTTGTCGAGAACATGACGGGCGAGATTTTCGGACGTGGTGGAGTGCAGAAGGTGGCGCAGGAACTGAAGATCCCGTTCCTGGGTGAGATTCCGTTGAACGCCTGCATTCGTGAATATGGTGATCGTGGTCAGATGATGCAGATGCTGCTGGAAGAGAATCCGGCGCGGGAGGATCTGCGTCGGGTATGTCAGAACGTCGCCATGCAGGTCTTCCGTGAACTGGTGAAATCGCCGACAGGTCCGGTGCTTGAGATTCTCTGACGTTAGTTTGCTCAGAGTTGTTTCCGCCCCGGAGATTGATGTTGTCGAAGGTGTGCTACGACGGTTTGACTGCCTTTCGAACAGTTGCCGATTGACGAGTTTCAGAGATTCGGATTTCGGTAATCCGGGCGATTCGGCGGAATGCTGCAGAGAACGGCGCGGGACCGGGTGAAATGGGTCCGGGGTTTTAAGAGGGTCGCCAGCGGGACCCGGGATGGATGTTGTATGGTGTCAGCGCTGTCCGAGATTTTTGAAGAGTTTGCCGACCTTGATCGGGAAGACCAGTCGCGGTTTCTGCTGGAACTTGGGGATGAGATCCCCGAGCTACCTGCGGAGCATCGCACCGAAGTCAATCGCGTGCATGGGTGTCAGAGCCAGGTCTGGTTGATTACAGAGACCAAAGGTGCGGGCGATTCTGCAAAGTTCCGGATTCTGGCGGACAGTGATTCGAACATTGTGCGGGGCCTGATTGCAATTCTGCAGGCGGCCTACAACGATCAAACGGCCGCAGAGATTCTGCGGTATGACATCGACGGTGTGTTTCGCCAGTTGCATCTGCAGCAGCACATTTCACCGCAGCGTCGCAACGGACTGCGGGGGATGGTCGAGCGGATTCGCAGTCTGGCCGAGCGTCATGCGGTCTCGGTGACACTGGCCGGCGACCGGGACAGTCAAACTCGCAGTGAACGTCCCAGTCAACCCGTGCGGACTCTGGACATTCGTCAGATTCGCAGCCAGTTTCCGGTGCTGCAGCGGAACTTGCCGTGTGGTCGTCTTCCTGTGTATCTGGACAGTGGAGCCTCGGCGCAGAAGCCGCGGGTGGTGATTGAAAAGGAACGGGAGGTTGAGGAGCAGTACTTCGCGAATGCTCACCGGGGCACCTATCAGTTTGGCCTGCGGATTGATGAAGAGTTTGAAGGCGCGCGATCGGCGGTCGCACGGTTTCTGAACGCAGGTTCGGCCGACAATATTGTGTTCACACCGGGGACCACGATCGGCCTGAACATGATTGCCTCGGGCTGGGGTCGGGGGCGAGTGGGTCCGGGGGATGAGATTCTGACAACGGTGATGGAGCACCATGCCAATTTTGTTCCCTGGCAGCAACTGGCGCTGGAAACCGGAGCGACGCTGAAACTGATGCCCCTGACGGCCGATGGGCAACTTGATCAGACACAATTTGAGCAGGTGTTTACAGAACGCACGCGGATCGTGGCAGTGACTGCCATGTCAAACATGCTGGGCACGATCAACCCGATTCGGGAAATCGTGCGACACGCGCGAGCGGTGGGTGCCTGCGTCGTGGTGGACGGGGCTCAGAGTGTCCCGCACTTTGCCACCGATGTTGTGGCGGACGATGTGGACTTTCTGGTGTTCAGCGGGCATAAGATTTATGGTCCGACCGGCATTGGCGTGCTGTATGGGAAGCCGGAGCGACTGGAAGAGATGCGTCCGATTCACTTTGGCGGCCACATGATTTCTCAGGTCAGTGTGGAGAAGTCACAATGGTCAGCGGCACCGGCAAAATTTGAAGCCGGGACGATGCCGATTGTGCAGGCGATTGCACTGGGAGAAGCCATCCGCTGGGTGGAGTCGATGGGGATTGAGGCATTTCACGCGCATGAGCA
>JBDKIW010000221.1:0-3562 GCA_039796955.1 Planctomycetota bacterium | reverse complement strand
ATCGTGGTAGATTCTTCGGTACTTTTTTGTACCTGGGACAATCGTGTCCGACCGCGCGAGAATGCCAGTGGTCACGACGAGGCTCGGCTTTTAAGGCCCCCTGAATGTGCCGACCGTTTGGAGAGGAATCATCAAAGGCGATGGGCCAGGAACCGACGATTTACGACCAGACCGGCCCCCCCCGCGAGTGGCTTACAACGCACCAGCCGCAGACATCCCACCACGAATCGTCTGTCTCTCCTGCTCTGACAATTCGCCACGACCGCCGATGTTTTCCACCGGGCCCAACACGCTCGCTCAACACAGGGGCGACTCACACAAACGTGATGATCACCGGCGATCATCGGCCTCCAGCAATCGGTAATCGATAGCGTCCGGTAACACTCATACAGGCATCTGATCCTGATCGATGTGCAGCGTCGCTGTGCCCCGCTCCCTGACCTTCGCGGCTCGGTGGGGGGCTCTTCATGGATTCGCCCACCTGGAATCAGACATCCCGACTTTCCCAGCACGCCCAAACACCTGCACTCTGCATGTATCCGTATTCATCTGTGTCCATCCGTGGTTCAACTCCACGCCATGCTCACGTCCCATCCGTGGTCCCGACAAGGCCCGAAGTCAGAGTGTTCCACACGACGTCGATCTGCAGTGTTCAGGTGGCCTGACTTGCTGTATTCTTACACGCCAGCAACCTGCGACTGCCCTGACGAGTCTGCCGTGCCGGTATGTGTGGGCCAGGCGGACTGATTTCAGACTGCGGCCCTTGTGTGTGAAGTCAGAATGTCTCCCGGGATAGCGTGAAAAGTCGTCAGGTTGCCGTGTGTTTTTCCGTCACGATGGATGACGCCGTTGACGGTGCACTGTGCCACGGAACTCGGAAATACGTCAGAAATGTCACTTCAGCTTGAACCTGTCTGGTCATGGATGTTTGCTGTCGCGGCACTTGCGGCCGTGCTGCTGGTGGTCCGTATGGGCTACCCCGGTCAGATTCGGCATCTCTCCGTGGGCCGCCGCCGAATCCTGCTGGGGCTGCGTCTGGGTCTCGTCGTCCTGCTGTTCCTGCTGACACTCAGACCTTCCCTCGTGCTGCAAAGTCAGGATGAATCGGGTGCCAGTTTGTACGTGCTGCTGGATTTCAGCCGCAGCATGAATACAGAAGATGGTGCCGGGGGCGCCACGCGCCGCGGGGAACTGATGAAGGTGATGGACAAGGCTGCTCCTCTGCTGCAGTCCATCGGCAAAAAAACAGAGGTGCGGCTGCGTAACTTTGCAGATCAGCTGACGCCAACGGAATCAGTCACCGCGGAGGCCGAGGGCCCGATGACAGCACTGGGGCGAGTGCTGGAGCTGTCAGCCGAAGAAATGGGCCGCAGTCGCGTTCCCGCAGTGCTGCTGCTCAGTGATGGGCGACAGGCGGCTTCCGGGAAACTGGATGCTGATCCTCTGCCATTGGCCCGCCGCATGGGACGAATGCAGCGGCCGGTTTATTCGGTCGGCTTTGGCAGTACTCAGGCCGGAACCGCCGCCCTGGACCTGGCGTTGCAGGACCTGGATCTGTCACGCGATGTCTTTCAGGGCAACGTACTTCCGATACGGATTCGTTTGAAAGCCGCAGGAGCCCAGGGGCAACAGGCCCGCGTCAAAGTCCTGCTGGAAAATCGTAAGGGGCTGGTGGAAGGCCAAAATGGCCCGCTGGAGCCTGTGGTTGCCACAGAGTCGTCCCGACCGCTGGCGCTGGTTCCCATCAGTGAATCTACGGAAGAACACCTGCTGAGTCTGCAGATCGTTCCTGAACAGGCAGGGGACCTGAAGCTGGTGGTCGAGGCCGAAGCTTTGCCCGGGGAAGCTCGTCAGACCAACAACCGGGTGGAGACCATCATTCGGGTGCGTCGCGGTGGTATCCGAGTCGCCTGTTTCGACATCATTCGTTCGGAACAGAAGTGGCTGCGAAAAATCAATGACAGCAGTCGCATTCAACTGGACTTTCACCCGATTCGCAGCGGGGGGTTTCGCGATCGCAATCAGATTCCGGATCGTTACTTTCAGCCAGGCAATTACGATGCCTACATTCTTGGTGACGTTCCGGCCTCGGCCTTTCGCCCCGAGCAACTGCTCAGTCTGGCACGCTGCTGCAATCAGGGTGCCGGCTTGATGATGATTGGCGGTCGCGAAAACTTTGGCCAGGGTGGCTGGGCTCAGACGCCTCTGGCGGCGCTGCTGCCCGTTGAACTTCCTCCGGTGAATCAGCAACTGTCGCAGGCGCAGAAGATGCTGCCCTCGCGGGATGGCCTCGGACATTTTGTGATGCAGATTGCCGCCCCGGAGCAGAATCGCAGTCGCTGGGACCAGATCCCGCCACTGGCAGGAGCCAACGCGCTCACCCTGAAAGCCAACTCACTGGCGCAGGTGCTGGCAGTGTCCACGGACGGTGCACCACTGTTGATTGGTCAGGGAACTGGTCCTGGGCGAGTTCTCGCGTTTGCCGGCGACACAACCTGGCAATGGACCATGCAGGGCTTTGAAGAAGAGCATGCCCGCTTCTGGCGACAAATCATCTTCTGGCTCACACGCAAGGAAACGGATGATTCCCAGTCCGTCTGGATCCAGGCAAATCCACGAGATCCCGGTCTCGGCGTTCCGACGGAATTAAGTTTTGGTGCCCGCGACCCGCAGGGCCGGCCGATCACCGATGCCACTTTCGAAGTGGAGGTCACGGATCCCACCGGACGCGTCGTGTCCGTGGTGCCGCGAGCCGCAGCCGACATGAGCCTGGCAGAATTTCGTGAGACCCTGGAACCCGGTGACTACTGGGCACGCGTGCGTGCCAGTCGCGCAGGGCAGGTCTTCGGCAACATCGGCGTCACCCGATTTCATGTGATGGCGCGGGATCCTGAGCTCGATGATCCCTCGTCAGACTTCGCCCTGCTCCGCGAAATCTCACATGCCAGCGGCGGTGAATTTCTGACAGAGCAGCAGTTGCTGGAACGGCTGGAAACCTGGGCTGAAAGCGGCCTGCCAGGACTGTCTCTGAAACGCCAGGAACGGATCACACTGTGGGACAACTGGCCAACACTGCTGCTGATCATCACCGTCATGGCCAGTGAATGGGGACTGCGTCGCCGATTCGGACTGGCCTGAAAACTTCGACCTCGTCCCCATCACCCTCTGCCAACTCGTGGTTCACCAGGAGTTCGCGGGGTACCAGAGAACATCCGAATCGGTGTGACGCAAAAAGTCGCCCCGCTTCGTCACCGTCGCGGCTCGTCAGGCAACATCAAGCCAACGGCCGCTGCCATGCCGATCCCTCTGTCTTCCATCCGTGCTGATCTGCGTTTATCCAGGGTTGCACTACCACGACAGACCTGTGCCACTACGGATCGGCGTTGAGTTGAATTCGCCTTTTCACCAACGCAGCGGCACAGCCTTCACCTCGCAGCCGGCGGCAAAGCCTCGGGGTCGGCAAGTTCAGGATCAAAACTGCGAGGAGCAGCAGAGGGGGCCAGGCGGATCGCCCGGATGTCCATCACAGCACCACTGATTTTCTGCTGACACCGGACGGTCA
>JBDKIW010000220.1:0-9733 GCA_039796955.1 Planctomycetota bacterium | reverse complement strand
CCGTTCTGCAAAGCCGTGGCAATCGTGGACGACGCTCGCAGGATATCGATCACTACCGCCACGCCGCCTTCCAGGCATTGTTCGCTCAGCAGTTCCGGAATCAGATGGACATTCAGAGATCTGGTCATGCAGTGATGAGTTCCTGTGGACAGAGTAACCGGAACGTAGAGTGTGAAATGACATGCTCCGAACAATTCGCTAGAACTCAGGGAGTTCCGCGATCAGTCACCACTCCGGTCCCGCAGTATCGCAGCCCGGCCAGTTTGCCTCAATCCGGACACAGTCCTCGGCACTGTTGTTTTTTTATGATTACGCTCAGGAGTCTCTGATGAAGTTAAGCCTTTTTATGCCTCTTTGCCTCGGGATCGCCATCGCTGGTCATGCGTCGGCCCAGGAACCAGCCCCTGCTGACCCCAAACTGCCGACTGCGCAGATCGATGGCCAGGGGCCTGGCTGGGTCTCGCTCGGGAAAGATGACTTTGTCAACGTCAACTGCGACGAATCCACATGGTCTTTTCCCGACGGAGAAATTCACTGCACAGGGATACCGGTCGGTGTGATGCGGACGAAACGGGAATACCGCAATGTCGAACTTGTCGTTGAATGGCGTCACCTGAAACCCGCAGGAAATTCCGGTGTGTTTCTGTGGGCCAGTGAAAAAAATCTTGCCAGCCTGAAACGCGGCGGCCTGCCCGAAGGCATCGAAGTCCAGATTCTGGATCACGGGTACACAGAAAACTACCGTAAACAGACAGGTAAAGAGCCTGACTGGTTTACCACGAATGGCGACGTGTTCCCCACGGGCGCCGCAAAGATGACCCCCTTTCCACCGGTCGCCCCCGGCGGTAGTCGCAGCTTTCCCCGCAAAAACCTGTCAAAGGGGACTCCGGAATGGAATCACTATTACGTCCGAGCCATCAACGGTGAAGTTCGGTTGTGGGTGAATGGTGAGGAAGTCTCCGGCGGAACCGGTTGTTCTCCCGCCAGCGGATTTCTCTGCCTGGAATCTGAGGGATCACCCATTGAGTTCCGTAACCTGCGTGTCCGGGAACTGCCATAGCCCCCTGTCACATGGTTCGTTGCAACCGTCGCACGGACGCTGGGTCGGAATCAGAACTCCGACTCGGCGTCCTGACCAACGCTCAGACCGCCGTTTTTTTCTGAAACAGGTAGTGCGAAACAAACCACTCGCGGCCACCGTGATAGCCAAACAGTTCCGCGCAGGCCATGAAGAACATTCGCCAGCGACTCTGCCAGCACTTCCAGTCGCGTCCATACGTTGACTTCAGAATTTCAGTCACCGGCCCGACTTCCTGATCCATGAGAGCCAGCCACGCATTGCTGGTTTTTTCGTAGTGAGTGCCATCCCACAACCAGTGATTCGTTAATGTCAGACGCTGCTGACAATTCAACAGCAGACTCTGGCTGGGCATGATCCCCCCCGAAAAAAAGTACTTCGCCATCCAGTCGGACTCATCACGTACTTCGAAGGGGTATGAGTAGCGATGGTGGCAGAAAATGTGCACGAAGAGTTTTCCGTCAGGCTTCAGCCACCCGTCAATTCGCTCAAACAGCAGCGAATGATTCCGCACATGTTCCATCATTTCTACGGATACCACTCGATCGAACTGTCCTTCAGCTCGAAAATCATTGATGTCACAGGTGATAATTCGAAGATTTCTCAGTCCTCGCCGCGCCGCTTCTGCCTGAATGTACTCACGCTGCGAGTTTGAATTTGAGATGGCCGTGATGCTGGCGTTTGCATAATGCTCTGCCATCCACAGGCTCAGCGACCCCCAGCCACAGCCCAGTTCCAGAATGTTATGCCCATCCTTCAGGTCCGCGTGCTCACAGGTCAGACGCAACGACTCACGTTCTGCCTGATCCAGGTCCGTCACCCCCGGCGACCAGTAACAGCAGCTGTACTTCCGATGGATTCCCAGAACCTTCGCGAAGAATGCCGCCGGAACTTCATAGTGCTGCTCATTCGCCTTCTCCGGCAGTGCCGCAATCGGCCCCTGACTCATCGAATCGAAAAAGCCGCGAAAGCCCCGCATAAGATCTTCCGGCGGCAGCGATTCCAGTTCATCCAGCCTTGCTTTCAGCAGTCGGCGAATTCCCATGCGAACCAGCGGATCCGGCAACCGTCCATTTTCGGCCAGACCGATCAGCGGGGTAACAAGGTGCACCATAACCATCGTAATACACTCCGAACCCGGAATTCCTGTGAAGTACAATCGGCAGTACGGGGTTACTTGTCAGAGTCCGCAGCCTGCCAGGGAGAACACGTCAGCGTTCTCACGCAGACCCCAGTGACGAACCGGGCTTGGCCCACAATACCTGCACCAATCCAATGGCACGCTCCAGAAACGCAGCCTCGCAGTAGCACAGGTAGTATCGCCACATCCGAATGAACCGGTCGTTGAATCCCAGCGCCCGCACCTCATCCAGACGCTCATGAAACTTCTCGTTCCACAGACGCAGCGTTCGAGCATAGTGCAGTCCGAAATCATCCAGCGCCAGCATTCGGAGCGATGTTTTCTGCGCCACGTAGTGCTGCATCATGGAAATCGATGGCAGAAAGCCACCCGGGAAAATGTATTTCTGAATGAAGTCCACAGACTCCTCGTAGCCAGCATAACGCTGCTCAGGCAGAGTGATCGCCTGAATCATCATCGCGCCGTCATCCTTCAGCAGCTGGTCACACTTCTCAAAATAGCCGGGCAGGTACTTTCGGCCCACAGCCTCAATCATCTCGATGGAGACCAGCTTGTCGTACTGTCCCTCAAGATCGCGATAGTCCTTTTTCAGAACACTCACTCGCTCTGTCAGCCCCTCGGCGCGAACTCTTTCCGTCGCCATCCGGAACTGCTCTTCTGAAATCGTCGTGGTCGTCACTCGGCAGCCGTACCGACTGGCCGCATGAATCGCAAACGTCCCCCAGCCCGTACCAATTTCGACCACATGATCCGTGGGCTGCAACTTCAGCTGCCGACAGACTCGATCAACCTTCTCAATGGAGCCCTCTTCGAGTGACGACTGATCCGTCGGAAAAATTGCCGACGAATACATCATGGTCGGGTCCAGAAACAGCGAGAAAAAGCTGTTGCCCAGGTCATAATGTTCCTGAATATTCCGACGGCTTCCCCGGCGGGAATTTCGATTTCCGTAATGCTGGATGCGATTTCTCAGATTCGCCAGCTTTGTCAGCGGCGAAGAGAACTTTGCCAGCACGTGCTCATTCTTCAGCAGGACACGAAACACATCGGTCAGCTCATCCGAGACCCACTCGCCCTCCAGATAAGACTCCGCGGCACCAAGGACCCCATCTGTCAGGATCCGCCGGAAGAACTGTGGGGACTTCACTCGTACATGACCTGACATCGCCGTCTTCGCCAGGTTGCCAAAACGCTCCGATGTCTGGCCATGCTCAAGCACCAGTTGCCCATGCTCCAGATTTGCCATACTTCGGTGCAGCATCTGACGCGAAAATCGCTCCATCAGACATAACCATGAGCGACCGACTGGCGGCGACTCATTGACAGCAGCCGGAATCGATAACTCCGGATTGGAATCCGCTTTGCGAAGCGGTGCCCGGTCACATGCAAACGGAGATAATCGTTCTGACGGTTTCGACATGATCGTTCCTGTTCCGATAAAAAAACTTGCTTTCGTCACACCCGACGGTTCCGCCAGCACTGACCTCAAACAGACACTCGTTCCGTCACGTCCACCTTCAGGGCATCGCGTGCAATCACGTTGCCCGCCCCCGCAGATCGCACAGTGACACCACCAGAACTGCCACCGGCTTCTGCCGTCAGAGACACATTCATTTGTACTGCCGCAGATCCCGGATGCGGCACAAACGGCACTCGTTTCCACCAGAGCCTCAGTGCCTGCCAGTAGATTGCTGCGACGACCTTGAGAGTCATACAGGGGAACTTTATCAGGGTCGCCCTGAGTACCGCCGGAGTGATCTCGACTCGCTCCAGTTGCATCGTTACGTCAAATAATGGCAGCGAAGCTTCTGAGGAATTGTGGCTGTCGCTCACAGTTGCAGCAGTCGCTGCGGAAGCCCCTGTCGCGTCGGCCCCAGTCGACAGACCTGACCGTTTGCGTTGAAAATTTTCAATGTGAATCGCCACAGATGTGCCGGGTGGCGATAGTTTCCAGCGATATTCCATGTCCATCTGCATGAAGGGGGAAACATGAAAATCCTTAACTGTTCTCAATTCCGCTGTTCTCAGATCAACCAGTTGACCCGCTGCGTCCGAGGGCGTCGACAACACATAACAGTGGCGCTCTCCCCAGGGCGTATTATTCACTTCCGCGAGGACTGAAGATACCCGAGTTCCAGTTTCATCAAAGCAGTAATAATAACTGACCGGATTAATCACATACCCCAGATATCGCAGATTGGTCAGCAGCCGTATCGGGCCGCGCGGACGAACTCCCGTTTGCCGCTCCACCTCGTCACGCACACAGTCTTCCAATGGCCGTGTCGCATCTCCCAGATGGTCAGCACGACGAAACCAGGCCGCAGCCGGACGGGAAGCAGACCACAACCACGAGCCGGCAAACACGCTGTCCAGTTCGCTCAGGTCGAGGTACACCTGAAAAACAGAGTAGCGAAAATGGTTTTCGACCGGCACGAATCGACGATGACGCACCCAGCCTCGGAACAGACAGCTTTCCATCCCGTTATCCCCCGCAGGCCGAAAGCGAACCAGAACTGACCGCGGGATTCAGTGCTTCAGCCGCCCCCTGAAGTCGACCTGTCACATCTGCGATTCCAAAGGATTGACAGACAGCCAGCGCACTGCGTACTCCGTCCTCATGAAATCCGTTGCCCCAGTAGGCACCACAGTATGACGTCCGATTGGCACGGATCAGAGCCCCATGTTCGGCCTGCAGTCTGGCCCGCTCGGTGGTGAAAATCGGATGGGAATATCGGTGCCGGGAGATGATCCGTTCGGGGTTGATCGCTGCCGTCTCATTCAGCGTGACACAGAACGTCTCGTCCGACTGAATATGCTGCAGAATATTCATGTTGTAGGTGATCGTCGCCCGCGTCTCCGGGCCCGTTCCAATCCGATAATTCCAGGCAGACCATGCCAGTTTTCGACGAGGCAGTATGCTCGTGTCCGTGTGCAGCACGGCCTCATTCGATTCATAGGGAAATCCTGGCAGAATTCGACGTTCGACAGGCGTCGGATCTGCCAAAAGCCCCAGGGCCTGATCGCTGTGACAGGCAAAAATCACTTCGTCAAATCGCATCTCATCACTGTCTGTCAGGACAGTCACACCGGACACATCGCGACGCACCTGACGGACCGCAGATCCATAAAGAATCTGCGGAGCAAACGGGGCGATCAGCCTGCGAACATATTGCCGCGATCCCCCCGGAATCGTGTACCACTGCGGACGATTCGTCAGACTCAGCAGCCCGTGATTGCGATAAAACTCAAGGATAAAGCGCATCGGAAAATCGGCAAAGGTGCCTCTGGGGCAGGACCAGATGGCCGCTCCCATGGGAAGCAGATACAGGTCGCGAAAACTGCGACCGTATCGCCGCCGTTGCAGGTATTCGCCGACGGTTTCCTCCGGGTGCACTGTGTCTGCGTCCGACGTTCCCTGAGAATTGAACCGCAGAATATCCCCCACCATCCTCAGAAACGACGGCCGAACCAGATTTCGACGCTGAGCAAATACGCCACTCAGACTTGTCCCACTGTACTCCACCCCGGTCCGATCACAGCGAACGGCGAAGGACATTTCTGTGGGGACGCCCTCTACCCCCAGATGCCCCAGCAACTTCATAAAATGCGGATAAGTCCGGTCGTTGTAGACAATGAAGCCCGTGTCGATCTGGTAGGCCCGCCCGTGCAGCGTAAACTCCACAGTGTTGCTGTGACCACCGGCCCGGCTATCTGCCTCAAACACTGTCACGTCATGATGGCTGTGCAACATACGTGCACAGGACAGCCCCGAAATCCCGCTCCCAACAATCGCCAGCTTCATGCTTCGTTACCCGCGACACGGGACATCTCAAATCGCAACAGAACCGGTACTGCCGCTCACCACCACGACCCCAAATCGTTCACCCGGAACAAATTGTCCACTGTTTCTAGTCATAAAAACGCTACTGTCCATCATCAATCAACAAAAAACGTTCAAAACGGGCAATTTACCGCTCATCTGGAAGCCTGTGTCCACCCGCACGGAGTGCCTGACCAGATCTTTGCCCCTGGTTCCTGACCGGATCAGGCACGACCAACGTGACGCGGTTGGCTCCTGCCGCAGGGTGCCCGTCAGTGACCCGTCGTTGCCAAAGTCCTTTCTGTCCCCTCGCTTTTTGGAGATCGCACCGAACTCCCCATTCACCTCAATCATCAGGTTCTTTGCCTGCTGCAGAACGCAGACAACGAGACGTCGCCTGTGAGACATGGAATGGCCGCAGGACTCGACGAGGCTGCCGACCAACCGACTCACACCTGTCGGAGTCCAGAATCAGGGATTTCGGTGGTCTCGTGTTTTTATGCCGCTTCGGTTGTCCTGAACTCAATCCGCTGTCATTATCCGAAGATCTGCGGTTGGTTCGCGACGAAGAATGGACACTTCACCCTATTTCAAAAAGGTTTCAGATTACCGCCATGAAGACTCGCCTGTTTGCCATGATGTTTCTGGAGTTTTTTATCTGGGGAGCATGGCTGCCATTGATTTTCGGGTATCTGCCGGCCCTGAAATTTTCTGCCGATCAGCCACCTGCGTTGATCGCTGATTTGTTTCAGTTTCCCATTCTCAGAGACCTTGCTCACCTGTTTTCTGAGCAGGCGTTGATTCTGAACGCATTCCCCATCGCCTCCATTATCGGAATGTTCTTCAGCAATCAGTTTGCGGACCGCAACTTCTCGGCTGAGCGTTTCCTCGCCTTCAGTCACCTTGTTGGTGGTCTGTCGATGGTGGGGCTTGCCTTCACGACTTCCTTCTGGCCCTTCTTTCTGCTGATGGCTGTGCACTGTCTGCTGTACGTGCCAACAATCTCCATTACGAATTCCATCGCGTTTGCCAACATGCGGGATGCACAGAAGGAATTCGGTATCGTTCGACTGGGTGGAACGATCGGCTGGATCTGCGCTGCCTGGCCATTCACGTTTATCCTCGTCGACTGGGCCAAAGTGAAGGCAGCAAATCCGGTTGGTTTTGTAAGCTGGCTGGGAACCGTGCTCGGCAGCGGACTTTCCGGTGCCGAATTGCAGAGCGCGACCCGCTGGACCTATGTGGTAGCAGGCGTTGCCAGTCTGCTGCTGGCAGCCTACAGCCTGACCCTGCCACACACGCCCCCCAAAGCACCGGCACCCGGCAGTGGCCCGGAGACCCAGGCGTGGCGACAGGCCCTCAGTCTGCTGAAGCATCCGTTTGTGCTGGTGCTCTGGATCGTCGCGTTCATCGACAGCTTTGTACACAACTGTTACTTCAACTGGACCGGCACATTTCTCACGACCCCGGCGGTCGGTATTCAGGGGAACTGGGTCATGCCGGTCATGAGCATCGGCCAGATCGCCGAGATTCTTACGATGCTGATCCTGGGAGCCACGCTGAAGGCACTGGGCTGGAGAACCACGATGATCGTAGGGGTCCTGGGTCATGCCTTCCGCTTTGCAGTTTACGCCTACATGCCCAACCAAAGCCTCATCATCCTTGTTCAGATCGTGCACGGCATCTGCTACGCATTCTTCTTCGCAACTGTATACATCTTTGTGGATGAGTACTTTCCGAAGGACGTGCGAACCAGTGCTCAGGGGTTGTTCAACGTGATGATTCTCGGTCTGGGTGCCCTGGCTGCCAATTCACTCTGCCCATGGTTGATGCAGTCTGTGTATACCAAAGACGGCGTGACGGACTTCCGCGGCCTGTTTCTGGTACCAATGGCCGCCTCCATCGTCGCGGCCCTTGCACTCGCCCTGTTATTCCACCCTCCGAAGAAGTCTGCAGGAGCATCAGGCCCGATCGTCACCGGGCATTGATGACGCCATTAAGCGTTCCGACAATTTCGTTCGGAGAATAAAGAAACTCCCAGCCCGGAATCAGGCAACTGACCCGGGCTGTGTTGTTCAGAGTGTTCAACTTTGATCCCAGCATTCGCTCGTACCCGGACATTACTCGTGGCAGGCGTGGGCAGCACCAGCGATCATCATGCAGTGAACGAGGGCGGCCGCCGTTCGCGCCAACCAGCTTCCGGGCCGCAACGTGCCACTCAGGGAACTGTCATGGCCGGCTTGCTGCTGGTCATTGCAATCGGACTCACCGCAGCCATTTTCGGCCCCGAAAATATTCCGCTCGGGGTCGACGGAGAGTGGCTCTGGACTCGACACTCGCTCCCGGAAGATCTGACCAGTTTTCTGGATCGCAGCTTGCCGGCGCTGGTGGCAGCGGCCGTTCTGATGATGTACGGGGCCATTCTGGAACGACGGATCACCGATTTCAGACGCCCTGCCGTGGCCGGCGCGCTTCTGCTACTGACGCTGCTCACCGGATACTGGCAGTCCAGCGTGCTGCAGACGGCCGCCACACCGCACAGAGAACTTCGCCCGCTCTGGGTCCTTTATGACAAATATGCCACGGGCTATTTTCTGCAGGCAGTCCAGGATCCACGGTCCACTTTCCAGGTACTGCAGCAGTATGAACGTGAAATGTCCGCTGGCGACGTACTGCACAAGGGAACACATCCCCCCGGGCTTTTTCTGTTCAACCGTCTGGCCCTCTGGTGCACCGCCTCAAGCCCATCAATATCGACGTATCTGCCACAATGGATGAATGTGCAGAGCATCACCACATTCCGGCGACTTGAGGCAGAGGCTTCGCTCGCCGCACCGCTGTCGCCCCCGCAATTTGCCGCTCTCATCCTGACGGCGGTTGTTTCGTTCTGGGTTTCCGCATGCCTGCCGGCAGCACTGTTCGCGCTGCTATCGCAACTCACTTCGCGGCGGGACGCATGGCGATTCGCTGTGCTCGCAGCCACGTTCCCCGCAATTTCCGTGTTTCAGCCTCGCTCGGATGTCCTGTACGCCGTCTCCGGACTTGTCCTGCTCTTCTTTGTGACAATGTCAGTGCGGCAACGCGCGTTGATCAACGTTCTACTGAGCGGTTGTCTTGCCGGATTCTGGATGTTTAGCTGTCTCCTCGTCAGTCTGGCACACGTTCCCATCGCGTTCGCGGCCGTGTTCTTCTGGTTGCTCTCTCTGGTCAGCGGATTCAGCGCTGCAAACAAATCGGTCCCGCCGTCGGAAGCAGGGGCCTCACAGAGTCTCAGAAGCATACCGCCACGAACGCGGTTGTTCCTCGCAGCCCTCTCGACAGGTCTCTCATTTTTAAGCAGCCTGTGGGCGTTTTCTCTCAGCACTGGTTGCAACATGCTCTCGATCTGGAGATGGAACCTGAAGAATCATGCCGCGTTTTACGGACAGTTCCCGAGAACGTGGTGGAAATGGCTCCCGGTCAACATCCTCGAAATGATGCTGTCGGTCGGCCTTCCGGTGTCCCTGTTCGTCCTCTATGGGATCATCCGAGGATTCTGGAACGGTAGAGTGTTTGCTGAAGAATTGCGGTACGTGGAAATCAGTGACGACCGGGCAGTCCCAGGTAGCAGGACGGTGGATTGGTGGAATCTCAACCCGCTGCGACAATTCAGCATCAGCCTCGCCGTCACCTGGATCCTGCTGCTGGTGTCCGG
>JBDKIW010000219.1:0-14359 GCA_039796955.1 Planctomycetota bacterium | reverse complement strand
GGACGCGTCGCCGGTTGAATGGTGATCAGAGGCGGATCCAGCTTGTCGACCGTTTCCGGTTTCAGGCTGTCGAAATCCGGCAGCTGCTGAAACGTTTCGCGATAAAAACGGTACTCGAGATCATCCAGATCAAAGGTCTTTGTTCCCGTTGACGACTGCTCGGCCAGCTGCCGTGCCAGGTCGGTCTCCAGGGCTGTCAGCTGAGCCTGCAGGCGGTCCCCGGTTTCACGGATTTCCTGTTCGGCTGCCGCAAAGGCCCGACGGTCTTCCTCGGTGGCCATCAGCGCCCGTTCTACATGCGGCCCGTAGCCGTTGGGGGTGATGTTACGGAAGAAGGCGAGCGTGCTATAGTAGTCCGCCGTCGGAATGGGATCAATTTTATGGTCATGGCAGCGACAGCAGTTCAGAGTCAGTCCCAGCAGGCCCTGGCCGACGGTGGTGAGGATGTCGTCGTAGCCTTCGTACATCGCCAGCTTCCGATCCGCTGGCTCGTCGTCCCAGATGCCGAGTCGATAAAATCCGGTGGCGACCAGGGAATCCCGCGTGATCTGCGGGAGCTCATCGCCGGCCAGCTGTTCACGCAGAAACTGATCGTAGGGCTTGTCGTCGTTGAAGGCTCGAATAACGTAATCCCGATACCGCCACGCATGCGGCTTGGCACCGTCTCGTTCAAAGCTGTTGGTTTCGGCAAATCGGACCACGTCCAGCCAGTGCCGCGCCCATCGCTCACCGTAATGCGGTGATGCCAGCAGAGTCTCTACTTCCTGACGCCATGCGGCATCAAAATTCTGTTCGGCCCGCGTCAGAAAGTCGGTGACCTGCTGAGGTGTTGGTGGCAGGCCAATCAGATCAAAGTAAAGCCGCCGCACCAGTTCACCGGATGAAGCGCGAGTGTTGTGGGTCAATCCGCGGGTGGCAAGTTTCTGAGCCACAAAGGCGTCGATTGGATTTGTCGATGTGAGCCCGGGGACGGCGGGAATCTCAGGGCGACTGACGGGTTCGAAAGACCAGTGCTGAGTCCATTCGGCACCCTGTGCGATCCATGTCTTCAGCAGTTGCTGTTCGTCCGCCGTGAGTCGCGCGCCTTCCGGAGGCATCTGAACGGATTCTTCGGTGGAGGCGATGCGCTGCAGCATTTCGCTGTGATCGGCATCACCCGGAACAATCGCGCTGGCCCCCGACTCAAGTTTCGCCGTGGCCGTGTCTCTGGTGTGCAGCCGCAGTCCGCCTTCGGCCTTATCCGGCCCGTGACAGGCAAAACAACGTCGTGCCAGCAGCGGCTTGATCTGTTGGGAAAAGCTGACTTCAGCCTGCTGTCCCTGAGCCAGGTCAGGGCCGATCAGCAGTATTCCGGGCAGCAGGATCCAGCGGAACAGGACGTTCATAGCAGAGCATTCCAGGCGGGAAGAATCGGCGGGACGGTCAGCGGTGAAGGATCATCGCACGACACCCGAAACAGGCAAGCAACAGAGAACAATGTCAGTCGCGGGGCCCGGACAGGCTGTCCACGCTGACCACCAATAGTATGACGGGTTGAGGGGCGTTCGTCATGCGGAAAATCGGCCGCTTCGACAGCAAATGTTCAATGTTGATTTTTTACAACGTGCCCGCAGACCGAAAAGTTCGTGCAAAAACCGATTTCCCGACCATGATCAATGCAGACTGATTTTTGAGAATTCGCAGCAGAAACGTCGGTTTTGCTCGCCTCCCGCGTCTGTCTGAGTCCTTTGTTCCCCGGCTTCAGGTTTGTGCAGTGGTCGGGTATCATCATGGGGTGGGCGGGGCGTTTGTGGTGGTTCGTGATGAGGTCGGCTGAGGTGTCTGCCTGCGCTGGATCGGGGAGGAATTGAGTGATGAGTGCTCGTCGATGTGGTCAACCGGGGCTGCTGCCCCTGCGGTCCAGCGTCCTTCTGGCGCTGCTGGTCGGCAGTTGTTGTGTCACGGCACCCACCACGGTGGCTCAGACTGTTTCGCAGCCTGTTTCGCAGACGGTGGCTCAGACTGTCCCGGCGACTCTGAATTTTAATCAGCATGTGCGGCCGATCCTGGCCAATCACTGCTGGAGCTGTCATGGTCGCGATGAAGCCGGACGGCAGGGCGGTCTGCGACTGGACGTACGCAGTGCGGCGTTGCTGGCGGGTGACAGTGGTCAAACGGCGATCGTCCCCGGTCAGACACACAACAGTGAAGTGGTTCGACGGATTCATTCCCCGGATCCGCAGGTGGTCATGCCTCCTCCGGAAACGCAGCGCCCCCTGACCGCGACTCAGCAGCAGATCCTGGAAAAGTGGATTGAGCAGGGGGCGGAGTACGAGGAGCACTGGGCCTTTCTGCCACCGGTGCGACCGGCCGTTCCGACGATTGCTGACCAGCCGACGCCGCTGCATCCGATTGATGCGTTTGTTCTGCAGCGACTGCAGGCAGAGCAGTTGACGATGTCACCACCCGTCGCCCCCGGTCTGTGGCTGCGTCGTGTGACTCTGGATCTGACGGGGTTGCCGCCGTCTCCTGAAGAGCAACTGGAGTTCGCACAGGATGTTCAGAAGCGTTCTCTGTCGGCCGCTCGTGAACGCGTTGTGGACCGTCTGCTTTCTTCCAGTCGTTATGCCGAACGCATGGCCATGCACTGGCTGGATCTGGCACGTTATGCCGACACAAATGGCTACAACAATGACGAAGTCCGGACTATGTGGCCCTGGCGAGACTGGGTGATTCGCGCCTTTGCGACGGGGATGCCGTACGATCAGTTTCTGACCGAACAACTGGCCGGGGATCTGCTGCCCAACCCGACGCTCAGCCAGAAAGTGGCAACAGGCTTCAATCGAAATCACGTGCTGACCACAGAAGGCGGCATTATTGAAGAAGAGTATCACTGGGAATACGTGGCGGACCGGATTCATACGACGTCGACCGTCTTCATGGGCCTGTCCATGCAGTGTGCTCGTTGTCATGATCACAAGTACGATCCCCTGTCGCAGCGTGACTACTACCAGCTGGCGGCATTCTTCAACAACGTGCCGGATCGGATTGTTTCGTACAGTCAGGGGCGGATGGCGGAGCCCTTGTTGCCGGTACCGTCTGAGGCTCAGCAGGCCGAACTGGATCAGTTGGCACAGCGGCAGCAGCAACTGGAAACTCTGCTTGCGGAACGAGTGGGGCAGAGTGATGCGGACCGCGCCGCCTGGGAAGCCTCGCTGACCGACGCCGATTTTCAGCAGGCGGAATTGCCGGGCCTGGTGAATCACTTCGCACTGGATGAGTCGGACGGTGACTTTCATGACCAGCGACAGCCAGCGGTGACGGCCGTCCTGCATGGTCCTCGTGAAACAGTGGCCGGGCGGCATGCTGCCGGACTGAAGTTTGCGGGTGAGACGTGGCTGGCGGCCCAGGCGGTCGGGGATTTCGAAGCGGACCAGGCCTTTTCCACCGCGGCATGGATTCAGCTGACAACGCGTCAGGCCGCCACGGTGCTCAGTCGTATGGATGAGTCCCGGGGATTTCGCGGTTATGACGTGATTCTGGAAGACGCCAAAGTGGCCGCTCACTTCATCAGTCACTGGCCGGATCAGGCCATCAAAGTGGTTTGTGAGCAGCCGTTGAGTCTGCAGGAATGGCATCATGTGGTGGTGACATGGGACGGTTCGCGCAAAGCAGCGGGCGTGCAGATTTTTGTGGACGGCCAGCGTCAGACTCTGCAGGTGACCACGGACAACCCGTTTGCGGGATCGCTGCGGACTGAGCAGCCGTTTCACGTGGGCCGTCGGCAGCAGTCAGCACCGTTTTCCGGTGTGCTGGACGACGTGCAGGTGTTCGATCGGGTGCTCAGCGAAACAGACGTCCGGCAGCTGCATGCGGGTGGACTGAGTTCGGAGCTGAGGGCGCTGGTGCAGATTCCGGCTGGTCAGCGTACCGAGGCTGAGACTCAGCAGTTGCGGGACTATTATGTCCGCGAGGTGGATGCCGTTAGTCGCCAGTATCGAACGGAACTGGCGGAGCTGCCCAAGCGTCGGGAGGCGGTGGAAAAGGCCATTCCTGTGACCATGGTGATGCAGGAGCAGGCGGAGCGTCGGCCATCGTATCTGCTGAAACGTGGGCAATACGATCAGCGTGGCGAGCAGGTGCGGGCAGGGATTCCGGCGGTGCTGGCGTCGTCCATGGCAGAGTCGTCGCTGACAGGGCAGGGCGGTGCGTCGGCTCCCGAGCTGACGCGACTGGATCTGGCGCGCTGGTTGACCAGTCCCGCAAATCCTCTGACGGCACGCGTGGCTGTCAATCGCTGGTGGGAGCTGTTGTTCGGGATCGGGCTGGTGGAAACGTCGGAAGACTTCGGCATTCAGGGAGCGCTTCCGACGCACCCGGAACTGCTGGACTGGCTGGCCTGTGAGCTGCGGGAATCCGGCTGGGACCAGCGTGCGCTGCTGAAGCAGATTGTGCTGTCGGAGACTTATGCTCAGTCTTCGACGCTCACACCCGCGCTGCAGGAACGTGATCCGCGGAACCAGTTGCTGGCCCGGGGGGCTCGTTATCGTCTGCCGGCCGAAACGCTTCGCGACTGTGCGCTGTCGGTCAGTGGGCTGTTGAAGGAACAGTCCGGTGGCCCCAGTGTGCGTCCGTATCAGCCGGAAGGGCTGTGGGAAGATGTTTCGGTGGAACGTCGGGACAAGTATGTTCCTGATGCGGGTGATGGCCTGTATCGCCGCAGCATGTACACCTTCTGGAAACGCACGTGCCCGCCGCCGTCGATGACCACCTTTGACGCGCCGGATCGTGAAACCTGTGTGGTGCGACGCTCCCGCACCAACACGCCTCTGCAGGCACTGGTGCTGATGAACGATCCTGCATGGCTGGAAGCAGCTCGCAAGCTGGCTGAACGAGTCCTGCTGGCCGCGGAATCGGAGCCGGATCGATGGGATCTGGCGTTTCGGCTGGTGCTGAGTCGTCCATCGGACGCGGCTGAGGTGGCTGTTTTGGTGCAGGTTCGTGAGGCCGCGAGGGAACACTTTCGGCAGCATCCGGGGGCGGCGAATGAACTGCTGAAGATTGGAAAATCGGCCGCTGCCGAATCGCTGCCGGCGGAAGAGTTGGCGGCGTGGAGTGCGGCGATGAGCGTACTGCTGAATCTGGACGAAGCGTTATCGCGGCCATGAGCGGGGGGGGGGATAGTGAGTAGTGGGTAGTGAGGAGTGAGTAGGGGAAGACTGACAACTGAAGGCTGAAGGCTGATAGCTGATAGCTGACAGCGAATTAATAGAGGGAGACGAGTGATGCAGCGTCGACAGCTGATGAAATCGGTCGTGGGTTCGGCGGCGGTGGGGGCGTTGTTGCAGCGTGATGGTTTGGCTGCCACGGGGCTGACTCATTTTGCTCCGCGTGCCAGGCGAGTGGTGTATCTGTTTCAGTCTGGCGGGCCATCGCATCTGGAGTTGCTGGATGAGAAGCCGCGGTTGCGGAGTCTGCATGGAACGGAGTTGCCGGATTCGATCCGTCAGGGGCAGCGACTGACGGGGATGACATCCGGACAGCAGAGTTTTCCGGTGATTGCGCCGCGCTTCGGTTTTCGCACCTGCGGGGAAAGCGGAATGCGGTTGAGCGAGTTGTTGCCGTACACGGGGGCGGTGGCGGATGAGTTGTGTCTGATCCGTTCGCTGCACACAGAAGCGATTAACCATGATCCGGCGATCACCTTTATTCAGACGGGATCGCAGCAGCCTGGGCGACCGTCACTGGGAGCGTGGGCCAGTTATGGACTGGGCAGTGAAGCGGAGGATCTGCCGGCGTTTCTGGTGCTGATTTCGCATGGCAGTGGTCGGGATGCCAATCAGGGTTTGCTGGAACGGTTGTGGGGCAGTGGTTTTCTGCCGTCCAGTCATCAGGGGGTCAAGCTGCGCAGCAGTGGCGATCCGGTATTGTATCTGAGTGATCCGCCGGGAATTGACCGGGCATTGCGGCGGCGGATGCTGGATGGCTTGAAGGCATTGAATGAGCGTCAGTTGACGGCGTCCGGGGACCCCGAGATTGCGACTCGGATTGCCCAGTACGAAATGGCGTTTCGGATGCAGGCTTCGGTGCCGGGCCTGCTGGATTTGTCGCAGGAATCGGAGAGCACATTTGAATTGTATGGGCCGGAATCGCGTAAACCCGGCACGTTTGCTGCCAACTGCCTGCTGACGCGGCGACTGCTGGAGCAGGGCGTGCGATTTGTGCAGCTGTTTCATCGGGGTTGGGATCAGCACGGGGGGTTGCCGACCAACATGCCGAAGCAGTGCATGGACATCGACCAGCCGCAGGCGGCGTTGATTCGGGACTTGAAGCAGCGGGGGCTGCTGGAAGACACGTTAATTATCTGGGGTGGTGAGTTCGGGAGGACGGTTTACGGACAGGGGGGGCTGCAGGCGGACTATGGCCGGGACCATCATGGCCGTTGTTTTTCGATGTGGCTGGCGGGCGGCGGTGTGCGAGGTGGAATGGTTTACGGCCAGACGGACGATTACGGTTACAACATTGTCAGCAACCCGGTGCACATTCATGACCTGAACGCCACGGTGCTGCATTGCCTGGGCATGGATCACCAGCGACTGACGTACCGTTATCAGGGCCGCGACTTCCGCCTGACGGACATTCACGGGAACGTGGTCGAGGAAGTCCTCGCTTAGCTCGCAGTGTCTGGTTGATGTCAGTGCCTGTTTTCAGCCTGTGCGTGCATGAAGAAAGGTGTGATCGGTGTCCATTCCTGATTTTCAGAGTCTGATGTTGCCGTTACTTCGACTGCTTGCTGATGAACGGGAATGGGCCATGCGGGATCTGACGCGGGCTCTTGAGGATGAGTTTGATCTGACGGAGGGTGAACGTCAGGAAATGTTGCCCAGCGGATATACGCGGGTCATTGTCAATCGTGTGGGCTGGGCTAAGGCGCATATGAAGGAAGCGGGGTTGATTGCATCCGTGCGGCGAGGCTATGCAAAGATCACGGGTGATGGCAAAGCCTTATTGGCGCGAAATCCTGCGAGCATCGACTTGAAAGTTCTGGTGCAGTTTCCGTCCTATCAGGAATTCCAGAAACGGAAGAAATCGGAAACGGCTGGGGAAGTGGCAGCCGAGGTGGCAGTCCCCGAGCAGGTTGCCACACCGCTGATCACTCCGGATGAGCAGATTGACGCGTCGCACACGGAATTGCATGAAGCACTGGCGGCGGAGATTCTTGAGCAGGTCATCCTGTTCTCCGATTCCCGCTTTGAGCAACTGGTGGTCGAATTGCTGGTCGCGATGGGTTATGGCGGTTCGATTGCAGACGCCGGGAAGGCTGTCGGAAGGCGAGGCGATGGCGGCATTGACGGTGTGATCAAGGAGGATCGTCTGGGGCTGGATGTGATTGTGATCCAGGCAAAAAAATGGACGAATGGGAGTGTGGGACGTCCGGATGTTCAGGCGTTTGTGGGAAGCATGGAGGGGTTTCGCGCATCCAAGGGCGTCTTTATTACAACCAGTACATTTTCCGGACCGGCAGTGGAATACATCCAGCAGATTCAGCGCAAGATTGCGCTGATTGACGGGCGTTTGCTGGCAAACTTAATGATCGAGCATGGTGTGGGGGTGACGACCTATCGCACCATCCAGCTGAAACGTCTCGACATGGACTATTTTCAGGAGTGATCATGGCGAGGAATTCGAGGTCATGAGGACGCATCGGGCGACCTGAACCCAACGCAACAGTTGCGGGTGGGCGTGTGTTCTTCCAGACCTGTTGATCAGCTGGCCGGATTGCTTGCGGACACTCTGCTGCGATGACGCCCGGTTGCGATGACGCCCGGCAGTGAGCCATACCATTCCTGCAGGCCGCATGAGCAGTCATCACCCATCGCGATTTTCAGACACTGCCGAAGCGAGCAGGCCGTAATGAATGAAGGTGTTGCCCTGTTGGAATTGATCGAGGAGCTTGATCTTCCGCAGAGCGTTTTCGATTCTTTCAGGCATCTGCCGTACTGACTGGCGGACGTACATCAATGCCAGCACAAACGAACGAATAATCGTGAGCGTGCACTACAACCCTGTTTGACGATGGTCGTGCCACAGCAGCTTTCCAACCCGCGGCCCGGTACCGGGCACGGCATCTTTCGGTTCCTGGATTTGCTCAGTTTCTTCCCAGGGTGAGTTCCGCGTTTTCGTCATCGCTCGCGCTCCTCTTGAACTCTACGCGATCACCCTTTTCAAACGTTCCCTTGTTGGGGGAAGTCCAGGTGCGGGTGGGTTTTGAATTGAGGGCTGGTTGCGAACGCGTCCTGCAAAGTGTGTTTCGATTGCTTCCGGGTGCAGCCTCTTATTTGCGTGCCATGGATAGCGGAGATGATTTCATGCAACAGATTCACGGACGGCCAGCACACAGCAAGTCGTCCCGAGTCGCACATCTGAGATCCATTCGGACAGCAATCTCGTACCGACGTTCCGGCCATTCACGTCTTGCTCACCAAAAAGGAAATTTTGGTGTCGAAATGTTGAATGTCGCATTGTCGGCAAACTCGCGACCGGGCTGATACTGACGGAGAACCACGGTACCTGCGGAAGCATTAAATACGAGGAAATAGTTTGGGTATTGAACCGCTTCCAGTGAGATGCCCGATCGTGAGAGTCCCTTCACGATTTTGAACGAAGCATTGTTTCTGAACGTCTCTGAATCTTCATGCCGTTGCAGCAGCAACTGGTGCTTCGAATGAGCAAGGTAATGTCGAGGTATATTGATCGACCGAAAAGACACAACCTCTCCCACTTTTCCCTGAAGCGGTGATACAGAGTAATTCCTGCGGTCTCGGAGGCTGGTAGTCAATCCTGCTACCAACTCGAACGTGGCATTCAGCTGCAATTCCGTGGCGTGCGGCTGCAAATCCGTGGACACCTCTCCAATGACGGCTTTGTAGTACGCATGCATTAAGTAATTTGTCGGCTTCCGCGCCAATCGCAGACTGACAAGGCGTGACACCAGACCCTTGTCTCGAATCCTCTGCTGTAAATCCAGTACATCAGTCATGTCCCCGTTGGGAGCGAGTTGGGTCATTGCTTCGGTATACGCGTTGAGCAAAGAGTCTCGCGCAGCCTTCAGGGAATTTCCATAGATCTTGTAAGCTTCGTGGAGTTCCGGTTCCAACATCAGTCCATCGGATTGAAACAATTGAAGGGCTTTTATCAGCCGCGTGACGGCATCAAGACTGTCTGCGGCGGCCTGTTTTTTTATTTCTTGCTTATACGCTTCAATCAGAGTGTCTGCTGCTTGTTTATTCGCGGCGTTAAATTCCTCTTCAGCAGCAGAAATCGCGGCAAAAACCAGCTCAGTTTCATCGGCTATCGCGCTTGCATGATGAGCGTGTGTCACTGTGACCCAGATGACGAGGATAATGACGACTGCTTTCAGGGACCTCATTGCTTCGCCTTTTTTATTCATCGACGTCTGCCCGTGAATTCTGCGTTGGCAAATCAGGCTACTTCGTATCAAAATCTGCGAAAGTCTGCACAGATTTCTTCCACACGAAATCGAGTTTCGCGGTGGCAAACACATCGATAGTCACCCCTAAGGTATCAGTTTTGCCAGAAAAAACAATCCGTTTTCGTTCGTTTCGTTGGAATAAGCGGTGGCGAGTGACATCGAGTCAGTGAGTGTGAGAAGAGTGGTGTCGTGGCATTCTGCTGTAGAAAGCCTGCAAACGGATGTGATCGCGGATGTCGCAGCAACGGGTTGGTGTGCCAGGTGCCCCGCGGCACGTGACACTGGTGATCTCTTCGAAAAAGATTTTAACAGCGCAGCATACCCCGGGGACCTGAGTCCCGGCTTTGTTGCAGGCCGCGATTGTGTTTTACTTGTGCATTGGCTGGTCGCCAAAGGTTCATTGCCTGCAGCGGACGACTTGGGGGTGCAAGGTTGCGTGTGATGACGCACGAGGCGCTCGGTTTGGCTGGCTGCGAAACTGATGGGAGGTCGGGTCTGCCGCTGACGTTTTCGGGGTTGGGGTTGGTGATTTCTGCGGATTATCTTGTTCCGGGTGTCCCGACGCGATAAGATCGACTCTCTCCATTTTGCGCAGACTTCGGTCTGTTCCCGCCGGTTTCTGACTGATGTGCGTTCCTCGATTGTCATACATGGTCGCTGACAATCGCCGGCAATGCATCAGCCCTGGACATTGACCATGCGTCTCATCCTGACTTCCGTTTGCTCACGATCACTGCTGCTGCGGTTGGTATCACGATGGGCGGCGTGTCCTGGTGCGGTGCTGCTGCTGACCATGCTGGCGTCGGCGTCGGCGGATGAGGTTTTTCAGCGGGAGATTCTTCCGCTACTGACGTCGCACTGCGTCAGTTGTCATGGTCCTGAAAAGCAGCAGTCCGGGATTCGTCTGGATACCTTGTCGACGGATCTGATCAATGACCGGGCGGCGGCTGAGGATTGGCAGGAGGTCCTGAATGTGCTGAATTCGGGCGAGATGCCGCCCGAGGATCAGCTGCCGCTGACGGCCGAGCAGCATAGAGTGCTGACGGCGTGGGTGGGGGACCGGATTCGTCAGGCGGTGGAGGCGGGGCGCGAGACGACCGGGCGCGTTGTGCTGCGACGTCTGACGCGCCTGGAATATCAGAACACGATGTCCGAGCTGCTTGGGCTGGACATGGATTACACCCGCGACCTGCCTCCGGACAGCGTTTCGGAAGATGGGTTTGTCAATGACGGCCGGGCTCTGCGCATGTCGGCCATGCAGCTGGAGTATTATCTGGACAGTGCGCGTCGTGCACTGGAACGGGTGATTGTGACGGGGCCGGCCCCTGAGGTGTTTCATCACGAGTTCACGGAAAGTCGCATCGACAACTGGCTCGGCAATGCTCAGCGAAGCATGCGTCTGGGGCGTCAGCAGGAATTTCTGAGCAGGATGACGGACCGTTACCCGGAGACGGGTGAGTTTCTGGTGCGGGTGCGTTTGGCCGCCGAATTGAAGTCTGGTGCCGGATTTCCGCTGCTGGAAGTTTCTGTCGGATATCAGCCGGACACCGAGATTCTGATGCGTGACTTCGAGCTGGTTGAAATCACGACGGCGGAGGAGCAGACACTGGAGTTTCGTGGCCGCATTGAAAACTTTCCGTTGCCGGTGCGTGGTCAGGGGAAGTTTCCCGGTTTGGTTGTTCGGGTGCGGAATGTTTACACGGATGGTTCACCATTGCCCCCGGAAGCAACGCCTCAGCAGCGGGATTATCCGGATGAGCCGCACCTGCCCACGGTGACTCTGAAATCCGTTGAGTTTCATGGACCGGTGTTTGATCAGTGGCCACCTGCGCTGCATCGGCGGATTCTGTTTGAATCGGAGCAGCGGGAGCAGGACGAGACGGGATACGTGACCGAAGTTCTGCGTCGGTTCATGACGCGGGCGTTTCGTCGTCCGGTGTCGGACGATGAAGTGGCGCGCCTGGTGGAATTCCACAATTCGATTCGCCCGGACTTTCCGACGCTCGAGGAGACTCTGCGCGAGTCCCTGGCGATGGTGCTGATTCAGCCGGATTTTCTGTATCATCTTGAGCCGGCCGGGGTCACGAAGCGCCCGGTGGGCCACTTTGAACTGGCATCGCGACTTTCCTATTTCCTATGGAGCACGATGCCTGATCAGCAATTGCTGGATCTGGCCGGGCGAGGTGTGCTGACGGATCCTGCGGTGTTGTCAGCCGAAGTGGAGCGAATGTCCGATGATCCGCGATTTCAGGTGTTTGTGCGTCAGTTTACCGAGCAGTGGCTGCACCTGAACTATCTGGACCGGGTGGCTGTAGATCGTGAGTACTATCCCGGGTTTGATGACGCGTTGAAGGTGCAGATGCGTGGGGAGACGGAGGCTTTTTTTGCGGAGCTGATTCGCAGTGACCTGAGTGCTCTGAATCTGCTGTCGTCTGCATTTGTGATGCTGAACGAGCCTCTGGCCCGGCATTATGGAATTCCGGGTGTGACGGGCCGAAGTTTTCGGCGTGTGGAGTTACCCGCTGAGGCTCACCGGGGCGGGTTGCTGAGCCAGGCCAGTATCCTGCTGAGCAACTCGACAGGTGCCGATTCGCATGTGGTGCGTCGAGCGGTCTGGATTCGAGATCGTCTGTTGAATGATCCGCCGTCACCACCGCCACCGGACACACCACCGCTGGATCCTGCAAATCCGGACTTTGCGCGTTTGTCGGTGCGTGAGCAGCTGGAGATTCATCGGCAGCGTGAGGCGTGTGCCAGTTGTCATCGCGGGATTGATCCGTGGGGCATTGCGCTGGAGAATTATGATGCGGTGGGTCACTGGAGAAGTGAGATTCGGCGTAAAGTGGGTGGTGCCTTCACGACGATTCCGGTGAAAGCTGCGGACACGCTGCCGGGCGATCATCAGATCGACGGGGCAGAATCATTGAAGGCGTGGCTGGTGACGAATCGAAGTGCTGAGTTTGCGCGGTCCCTTGTGGTCCGTCTGGCCACGTATGCCGTGGGACGCAGGCTGGAGCTGACGGACCAGGCGGAGATTGACCGGTTGACGCAGGAGTTTGTGGCGGATGGATATCGGATCCGCGGGTTGCTGCGTCGGCTGGTGACCAGTGAGTTGTTTCTGACGAAATAGTGGTGGACGGGATTGTCCTGTGAATGCAGGAGTGATCGGCAGTGATTTTTTGTGAAAGCAGCACAGTATGAAAGCGCTGGAACGACGTCGATTTCTGCAGGGGACGGGAGTTTCGCTGGGGCTGCCGTGGCTGGAATGCATGGGCGCGGGGCCGGGCCCATCGACTCAGGCGAAGCGTCTGTGTGCGATGTACTTCGGGTTTGGAGTCGGGTTGCCTGCAGCGGACAGTCCGGAGGGAATGTGGCACTGGTTTCCGCGTGGTGAGGGGCGGGACTTTGTGTTCACAGAAGTGTTAAAGCCGCTGGAGCCGCATCGGGAGAACGTGACTGTCCTTGGTGGGCTGTCGCATCCGAACGGACGACGAATGGGTGGCCACGATACGGCAGACACCTTTCTGACGGCTTCGTATCTGAACAACCGACTGCTGCAGAATACGGTGTCGATTGATCAGGTGGCTGCGCGGGCGTTTCAGGATACCACGCGATTTTCATCACTGGTGCTGTCGACGGATGGTGGGGTCGGAGAACCGACGCGGTCCAGCACCCTGTCGTACGATGACAAAGGGCGTCCGGTTCCGGCGCTGCATCAGCCGCAGCAGATCTTTGATCGCTTTTTTGGTGCCGGGGACGCGGATCTGGTGGCCAGCCAGCGACGCATGAAAAGCACCTCCGGCATGCTGGATCGGGTGCTGGAAGATTCTCGCAGTCTGCGGGGTCGACTGGGGACGGAAGACCGTGAGAAGCTGGACGAGTATCTGGAATCTGTGCGGCAGATCGAAGAGCGAGTGCAGCGGTCACAGCGGTGGATTGATATTCCGCGACCGGAATTGACGGATGAGGATCGCAGGCTGTTGAAGCTGGATGCTGATGATGAAGCGCCGAAAGAGTTCATTCGGACCATGTATGATCTGATCTATCTGGCCTTCCGGACGGATTCCACACGGGTGGCCACGTATCAGATCACGAATATGGCGGATTGTTCGTCGAAAGCCGCGCGGTTTCCGCAGCTGGTGGGCTTTAAAAACACGCTGCATTCTCTGGCTCATGACTGGAACAAGCCGGGTGGTGCTGAGGAGCTGGGACGCTGGGATCAATTCATGGCTCAGCAGCTGGCCTATTTCCTCGATCGCCTCGCCGGGGCTCAGGAAGGTCAGGGATCTGTGCTGGACAACACGATTGTGTTGTATGGCAGCAGCAACAGCAATACTCATGAGAATCAGAACTATCCGCTGGTGCTGGCTGGGGGCCGTGGGCTGGGTTTCCAGCATGGCCGATTTCTGAAATTCCCGGAGCACGTGCCGTTGTCGAATTTGTTTGTCACGATGCTGAACCGGGTGGGAGTTCCGACAGAGTCGTTTGTGGACAGCACGGGAGAGTTGAGCGAGGTGACTGTCTGATTGGGGATCTTTTTGCGGGAGGGCGAAGTTCCACCTGAGCCGCAAACCTTGGACTTCCCCAGGAAAAGCGGGCGCTCGAAAAGTGTGGTAGAGTAGAGAGCACAAGGAGCGCAAGCGATGACGAAGAAGGCGTCTGGTAACGCGGGTAAGGTTTATAAGAGTTATACGGAGGAATTCCGTCGTGACGCGGTACGTATGATTGAGACGGAGGGATTGACAGCAGCGGAGGTTGGTCGTCGGCTGGACGTGAATTCGAACCTGCTTCGGAAGTGGCGAGAGAAGTACGGGAAGAAGTCAGAGTCGCAGTCGGCTCAGAGTGATCTGGAGGCAGAGAATCGTCGTCTTCGTGACGAGAACCGTC
>JBDKIW010000218.1:0-3518 GCA_039796955.1 Planctomycetota bacterium | reverse complement strand
GGGGGGTGAACTACCCGATTTTTGCTGCAAAGCGGTGGGTTCCGTGTTCCCGAAAAAAGAATGAATTGCTGAATCCGGAATCTCCCCCGGGACAAAGCAGCCGGAAATGCTGTACACTGCCCGCCAAAATCGGAAGGCCGCACCGCTCAATTGCGGCGAAGTTATTCAGCCAGAAATACTCTGCTATGCCCCGAATTCAGCCCTTCTATGCTCTGCGTCCGGTTCCTGAGCTGGCGGCCAAAGTTGCATCGGTTCCCTACGATGTGGTGAATCGCGACGAGGCCGCCGCACTTGCTGAAGGAAATCCCCTGAGCTTTCTGCATGTGGTGCGGCCGGATATTGAGTTTCCGCCGGAACACAATCCCTATGCGCAGGAAGTCTATGACACTGCCGCAGCGAACTTTCGGAAGTTGATCGCCGATGGCGTACTGTTCCGGGATTCAGCCCCCTGTCTGTTCGCCTATCGACAAATCATGGGAACTCATTCTCAGGTCGGTATCGTCTGCTGTGTACACATCGACGACTACGAAAACAATCTCATTCTGAAGCACGAAAAGACACGCAAGAGCAAGGAAGATGACCGTACGCGACACGTGCTGGCACTGAATGCTAATGCCGGTCCGGTGTTTCTGACCTACCGCGAAGATCCTGCTGTCAATGCAATGGTCGATCAGGCGGTTCTGCAGACACCCCTGTATGACTTCACGGCCGTGGACGGCATCCGTCATACGGTCTGGCGCATCGAAGACTGTGCCGATTATGTGCAGTCTCTTACTGCAGTCCCGGTGTTTTATATCGCCGATGGTCACCATCGTGCGGCCAGCGCATGGCGAGCTGGCCGCGAGCTGCGAGGTCGACTTGAAAACGGTGGCGATGGGACAGAAGAATGCAACTGGTTCCTGTCGGTCCTGTTTCCCTCCACTCAGTTGCGGATTCTGGCGTACAACCGGGTCATCCGCGATCTGCAGGGTTTAACAGTGCCACTGCTACTGGAAAAACTGGATGCCATCGGGCAGCTGGAACAGACGACGGATCCTGTGCCGCCGGCTCCGGGATCCTTCTGCTTTTTCATCGATCATCGTTGGTGGAAGCTGACGATTCCCCCGGATCCACTTTTCGTGAAAGACCCAATTCGTTCGCTCGACGTTTCGATCCTTGAACATCAGGTGCTGCACCCGATTCTGGGGATTGAAGATGTCCGGACGGATTCCCGGATCGATTTTGTGGGAGGGATCCGCGGTACCGCAGAGCTGGAACGGCTTTGCATCTCCGGCGACTGGGCGCTGGCCATCTCCATGTACCCCACGACCCTGGATCAGCTCATGGCCGTTTCCGATGCGGGTGAGATCATGCCGCCGAAAAGCACGTGGTTCGAACCCAAGCTGCGCAGCGGGCTGCTGGTTCACACGCTGGAATAAACAGACTTGTCAGGAGCTTCAGCGGTGTGTTGCGTTCAGCGCACACCGCGTGCCTCCGCGACTGACTTCCACCATCTTCAGCGGTCTGCCAGAATTCCCTGTGCTCCGAGGGAACTGGGTGTTTGTGCGAAACAGTTCATCAGGAGCCGCACGGGGACGCCTCACTTGCGGTCCGTCTGAATCATCACTGGCTTTCAAGAGGGGAGCGGTCATATGTCTCTGTTGTTTCTGATTGTTGCAAGCCTGCTTCCGACGGACTGGCCGCAGTTTCGCGGACCAGTAGCCAATGGACATGTGACCGGGCCCGCAACGCCGCTGGAATGGTCCGATTCAGAAAATGTGGCGTGGAAAGTGCCCGTTCCCGGACTCGGCTGGTCATCCCCCTCCATTTCTCAGGGACGCGTATTTCTGACCACCGCGGTTCCACAGGGAAGTGGACTCTCGCTGCGTTGCCTCTGCCTTGATGCCGTTTCCGGAAAGACAATCTGGGATACCGAGATTCGTGCGATCGAAGAGACGCCGGCCATTCATACAAAAAACAGTCACGCCAGCCCCACGCCGATCATTCAGGATGGTGCCGTGTTTGTGCATTTTGGTGCACTGGGCATGGCACGGCTGAAGGCCGCTGACGGCTCGATCGAATGGCTGAATACAGAACTGGTGTATCCGCCTCTGCATGGCAGCGGCGGTTCGCCAGTGCTGCACGATGGGCGGCTCGCGATCGTGTGTGACGGCAGCGTGGATCCCTTTGTCGCGGCGGTCGATGCGGCCACCGGGAAAACGCTCTGGCGACAGCCTCGCTCCATCAAAGCCCGAATCAGCCATTCCTTCGTCACCGTGACGGTTGCCGAAGTGGATGGGCGAGCTCAGGTCATGGCGCCGGGCCCCGATCATTTTGCTGCCTATGATCTGGCCACCGGTGAGGAACTGTGGCGGGTGCTGGCGCCTGGCTGGTCAGTCGTGCCCCAACCCACAGTAGCCCATGGACTGGTCATCTACAATCACGACTATGACAACCCGGAACTGATGGCCGTGCGATTGGGTGGTTCCGGAGATGTCACCGAAAGTCATGTGGCCTGGCGACTCAAACGCGGTGCGCCCAGCACTCCTACACCACTGCTGATCGATCAGGATCTCTATTTTGTCTCCGATGACGGAATTGCGTCCTGCGTCGATGTGCTCACCGGGGAACGGCACTGGATGGAACGCCTCGGGGGGAATTTTTCCGCGTCACCGGTGTTCGCAAATGGGCATATCCTGTTTCTTGACGAAACCGGCCACGCAACATGGATTCGCCCGGGTCATACCTTTCAGGAGGTGCGCAAAAATGAAGTCCCGGGACGTACCTTGGCCACCCCTGCCTTTGCCAATGGTTCAATGTACCTGCGGACAGACGAATACCTGTATCGCATCTCACGGTAGATTCCACCAAACCAGCAGCGTGGTGGCTGCACCCGTCGGCCATCCGCGGGCTCTGATCTGATGTCCGGAATGGATGCAGGTGGGGTCACTGCGGCGCTCAGGGAACCGTATGCCAGCGTCGGTACGTCGTTCAGGCACCAATGTCCAATCGGATCACTTTCGGCGTCCCAGTGCGGACGTGTTCCTTTGTCTGTCGCAAACCCCGGCTGGAAAATTTTGACGCCCGGGCGAACTCTGTGGCCGTGTCGGAAAGAATCCGCCCCGATTTCGCAGACAGCCTGCAGGTTTTCTGCGGCGGCACGCCTTTCGGAAGGCATGTCCCTTCTAAAAGCGGATGTACTGCATCCTGTGTCGGATAGCGATGGCAGTACCGTTTCGCCCCACTGCCTCTCCACAGTGGATCAGGCTGCGGTCGTCCCTCAGTGCTCACGGTTTTCTACAGAAAGAGTCTGAATATGCTGCGTCAACATGATTCCCGATCATCTCGGCTGACCGCGTTAAACCTGCTGGTGTCCGTGCTGCTTCTGTCTCCTGTTGCGCTGGCTCAGGATGCTCAGTCGCAGAAGGTCGAAACGGCCGCGGCGGTTGTTCCGTCAGCACCGGATCTTTCCGGACGTTGGACGGGCACATGGAGCAGTCAGTCCACCGGCCATCAGGGGCCGATGACGGCGGAGTTCT
>JBDKIW010000217.1:0-2964 GCA_039796955.1 Planctomycetota bacterium | reverse complement strand
TTGACACAGAACCACTCCCCGCAGATCATGCTTTGCTGTCCTGCCAGCAGGTCGTGCTCACACCACATTCCGCCGATACGACTCAGGAAGGTATCGATCAACTGACCACAGGCTGCATCGAGAACATTCAGGCCTTCCTGAATGGTCAGCCTGCGAATGTCGTCAACCCGGAGGTCCTGAGTCAGTGACTGCCCAATCCCGGAAACCGCACACGCTCCACAATGCCCCCCGGCAGCAAACGTCATCCCGCAGCCTGACACACAGACTTCACTCGACCTCAACACTCAGGCCGGAGGATCTATGCGGTATCTGATTCTCGGACTGCTCTGCCTCATGGCCGGCATTGCCTACATTCAGCGGGCAGCCATCAGTGTGCCTGCAGAATTGATTGCGACGGACCTGAAGATTGAGCACTTTGAACGCTCCATGGGCTGGGTCCAGTCCGCATGGTACCTCGGCTACGCACTGCTGCAGATCCCCGCCGGACGCATGGCCGATCTCTATGGAAGCCGACGCACCTTGGCTCTGCTGTGCTCGATCTGGTCCACCCTGGCGTTTCTCACGGGCTTCAGCACCGGCTGGTATTCACTCATGCTGCTCTGGTTTCTGATGGGCGCGGCGCAGGCAGGCGCGTTTCCCTGTGCAGCCGCCGCGATCAGTCAGACATTTCCGGAATCCCAGCGGGCCCGAGCCTCGGGAATCCTTGCCGCCGGCATGGCGGTCGGTGGCGCCGTCGCTCCCATGCTGGCCGGCAGAACTCTCAATCTGCTTCAGCCTGCAGCGGCCACATGGCAACTGTTCCCCTGGCAAATCCTGCTGTTTCTGTTTGCGGTGCCCGGATTCCTCTGGACCGGTCTCTTCCTGATCACAGTCCCGAATTCAGCCCTTCCCGTCACGGCACAGAAAGCAAAGACGTCCCGCCTGTCACACATGCTGCCCCTGATCCTGAAAAGCACTCCCCTCGCTCTCCTCTGCACTCAGCAGTTCCTCCGCGCCGCTGGAATGGTCTTTTTCCTCACCTGGTTTCCCGTCTTTCTGCAGAAAACACGCGGCATCGAAATTAAGCAGTCCGCTGATCTGACGTCGCTGGCCGGTATCGGCGGAGTCCTGGGAAGTCTGACAGGCGGTATCGCCTCAGACTGGCTCCTGAAAACTACCGGCAATCGACGGTTGTCCCGCCAGGGAATCGCCGTCGTCGGTATGTCGCTTTGCTCACTCCTGATCGTCTGCTCAGCTTTTGTCCACAATCTCCACCTCAGCATCACTCTGGTGGCCGCAGGGGCGTTCTGTGCGACGTTCGGTGGTGTCAGCGGTTACACTGTCGCGATCGAATTCGGTGGCTCTCAGGTCGCCACCGTCTTCAGCCTGATGAATATGTGCGGCAACTTCGGAGCCATGCTCTTTCCCATCACTTCAGGCTGGATGGTGGAACGCTTCCGAAACTGGGAACTGATGCTCTTCTTCTTCGCCGCGATCATGGCCATCGACGCCATCTGCTGGGCCTTCCTCAATCCACAGCGTCCACTCTTTTCAGATTCAGATTCAGATATCGGGAAACGTCATGACGTCGCTTAGATCGCCCCAGTTCCGATGCCTTGCCGCAGCCACTCGAGGTGATATCACGCCACCCGTGGGCATCTATCACCGCATGTGGGGTGCGGCGCTGCATGATCAGGCCACCGGAATTCACCAGCCCCTCACCGCAACTCTGCTCTGGCTGGAATCTCTCCACGCAGACCCCGCGACGGCACGCCTCCTCATTTCTCTGGATCACTGCATCCTGGAATCCACCGAACTGCAGGCCATCGCGAATGAAGTCGCCGCCGCAGTGCAGATCCAGCCGGACAACGTACTGATCACGCTGACACACACTCACGGAAGTGGCTGGATGGCGCGCAGCAGGTCTGAGTTTCCTGGCGGACAACTGATCGAACCCTACCTCCTCAGCGTTCGTGCGACCCTGGTTCGCCTCGCCATCGAAGCGCGAGACCGTCGTGTCCCCTGTGCAGCAGTAACCGGGACCGGCAAATGCTCTCTCGCCCGACACCGAGATTTCTTCGATACAGATCGACAACACGCCGTCTGTGGACTCAACCCGGACGGTGACTCCGATGACACACTCCTCGTCACTCAGATCTCCACTGTTGACGGAAAGCCCCTCGTCACGGTCGTCAACTACGCTTGTCACCCGACAACTCTGGCATGGGACAACACACTGATCAGCCCGGACTGGGTCGGTTCCATGCGAGACCTTGTCGAACAGCATACGCAGACGCTGTGCCTGTTTCTTCAGGGCGCTTCCGGTGACCTCGGACCACGTGAAGGTTTCACCGGCGATCTGGCTGTGGCAGAAAAGAATGGACGGGAAGTCGGATTCGCCGTACTTTCAACGCTTCAATCGCTTCCCACACCCGGAACACACTACGTCTATCAGGGCCCTGTACTTTCCGGGACATGGATTGGCACATGGAAACACGTTCCGCTTCCGGACGAAGACACAGCAGGACTTGCCGACTTTTCCTGGCACAGCACGCAGATTGAACTCCCCTACCGCCATGACCTCCCGACAATTGAGGACACAATACGACAGCGGGAACACTGGCAGTCCGAAGAAGACAAAGCACGCCGGGACTCTGATACGGAATACCTCCGTCGCTGTCGGGCAAATGCAGAACAGATGACGCGACAACTGACGCGACTGCAGGCCTTGAAACCCGGCCGATCATGGCCGCTCACGGTCAACATCGGACTGCTGGGCGAATCCATCTGGATTTTCGTTCCCGGAGAACTGTATCAGGTGTTTCAGACAGAACTCCGCAAACGATTTGCCCCCACCCCGGTATTTGTCACAACACTGACCGGTGACTGGCAGCCAGGTTACATCCCCCCGGCCTCCTCATTCGGCTACGGAATTTACCAGGAAGTCATCGCAGCAACGTCCCCCGGCAGCCTCGAAATTCTGAT
>JBDKIW010000216.1:0-5742 GCA_039796955.1 Planctomycetota bacterium | reverse complement strand
GGCAGTGGGTTGCCAGTGGTGTCTGAGACCGAGACGGAGGGAGTCATGGTGAACAGGCCTTTGCCGCGACACGGGGAAGGAACAGGGTGTTGAGGTCCGGAAAAAGACGACCGAGCGAGTGGGATGATAGCAAAGTGACGTTGTGATGCATGGGTAATGGCGAGGGTGCTGAATTGCTGTGAGCGGCACGTGGAGTGTGGCAGTCAGCAGCCTGGTCCGAGTGGTGTCAACCGGTGCTGAAAGTTGTTGGCGACTCGCGGGGACATCGGGCAGGCGAGCCGGGGCAACTGTGGTTGAGGATACAGGGGATTCGACGCTGGAACGACGGATTTGCAGCGTGGAATCGGGCAGGGCAGCGAGAACGTGACACGACAGGATTTCAAACGAATCGCCCCGAAATCGACTTCGATTCAGGTGTTTTGGTGGTTTGGGAGGTTTTTGAGGGTCATTCCGGTTTTGCGAGAGTTAGCCATCCTGTCTTTCGTGACGACGGCAAAAGCGGAGCAACTGGAACAACCGTGCTTTTCGGAACCGACGATAGAACAGGAGGACGGGGCTTCGTGAGCCGGCGTTGTATCGCCGTTGTTGCGAGGGCTGACTGGACTGAATCGACTGCCTGAGCGGCCGATGCAGGGGACCAGTTCCGGGTAGTGTGGGCCCGTGCCGTCTCTGGAGTCTGAGTTGGATCCTGCGGTTTCGGAAAACACGCGTTGACGCGGTTGGACTGGGGCTGTGGGGGTTTTGTCGGAACAGGAAAAGGACTCATGAAAAATCGAAAAATGCTTCGCCGTGCGTTGCTTGCCGCGGCTGTTTCGACTGTCGGGACTGTGCCAACCGGGACAGCCGCGCTGGCGGTTGACAATACACCGAGGGTCGCTCCGACTGCGCCGGCGAGAACGCCAGCACAGCCAGCTTCTCACAATTCCGGAGCGGTTTCGGGTGAGTTGAACAGGTTGTTCCAGGAGAGTGGGCAGGAGATGCCTTCGATGCGTTCGCAGGATCTTCCGAACGCTCGGAACATGCAGTCGCATCTGGTTCGCCAGAAACCAGCGGCCCCGGCTCCGAAGAAGAGCATGTGGCAGAAGTTTGTCGGGAAGATTACCGGCCGCGATCGAAAAGAAGCGGAAGCTGAGGCCGCCGTGACGCCTCCGGTGCCCCCCTTGTACAAGGAACCTGTCGCGGTTCCGCCACCGACGGGGTCGGTTGCAGGTGCTGTTCGTAAACCGTTGATTTCTCCGGTTCCGGGTCAGGTGCCTGCGCAGGTTCCGGCGACTCAGATGCCGGGCATGGCGAAGCGACCTGCGGTGGTGCCTCCTGTGCGAAATCTGTCGGCTCCGCAGCCTGCGATTCGACCTGGTACAGGTATGCCGGCTCTGGCAGCGCAACCCGCGTTGGCTCCAGCCATTCCGGGAGCGGCGGTGAACCCCGCCGCTCGGCGACCTGTGGCAAACGGGCTGAATGAGCTGAAGGCGACCGGGAAGCAGTATGTTCAGCCGGGCGCAGCACCGGCGTTCATGTCTGCAGCCGCCACACGGGCCGCAGAAATTGCAGCTCCAGCGGCAAATGCAGCGGCAGCGGCGGCAGACAAAGGATTTGTTGACCCCTTTGAAGACGCCGACGCTCCGGAGTTGTCAGATCCTCTGGACCTCGAGGCCATTGCCAAGACCATGCGGGAACTGGAGGCTACTGGTGAAGCTCTGAAGGAAGTTCCGACCGAGGCCGCAGCAGTCGCGAAGGAGACTGTGGCTGAGGTGACTGAGGACGCAAAAGCTGCCGCGGAAGAGGCGCTGGAGAATCCATTCACCGGCGTTGGACTTGACGATGTTGCTGAGACTGCCAAGCAGGCGGAAGAAAAGCTGGAGGAAGTGCGGCAGGACATGTCGGACGCGGACTTCTTTGCCGCAGCAGCAGCGAAGGCTGCGGAAAAAGTGGCGGACAAGGTCGCAGCGGATGTCTTGCCCGGAAAGGTGCCTGAGCTGGAGGATTTCAGCACGGACCTGCCGGCCATTTCACTGCCTGAGGTGACCGAAGAGGCTGCTGAGAGCTCGTTCCCCTCAGAACCGCTGCAGAGCATTGATGACGAGCGAGTACGGATCGCGAAGGAGCAGGAGGAGCGGCACAATCAGCTGGAGCGAATTCTGGCCCGAGCTGATCAGACGGGATTCAAAGGCTTCTGCCCGGTTGCTCTGCGAGACCAGCGGCAGCTGGTAGATGCGGATCCTGAACTCAAAGCGGAATTCGGATTGCAGACGTACACCTTTTCTTCAGCAGAAGCGAAAGCAGCTTTCGAGGCCAACCCGACGCGCTATGCCCCGGTGGCTGGTGGCAATGATGTCGTGGCCGAAGCAGCGGACGGAGTTCAGAAGCCCGGCCGACTGGACTATTCGCTGTGGTATCGAGACCGGCTGTACCTGTTCGAGTCTCGTGAAAACATGGCGGCGTTCCATCAGAGTCCGCGGAAGTTTGCTGCTGCGGAGTGAGTCTGGTGTTTGAAGATTGATCGAGACAGCGGGGAAGCGAGGGTGAGAGCCTTCGCTTCCCTTGTTTGTTTTCCGGGTGGATGTGTTTCGGGGTTGAGGCGTGAAGGCAGTGTGTCAGAGTTGCTGCGATGGCTGGGCATGAACAGATGGAAATTTGAGCGGGAGGTCGAGTTGGCGCTGAGATTTCGAATGACTGCTGGCGGGCCGCTTGTTGAGCAGACGCGAAGACTGCCGGGTCTGAAAGGGCATCGGCAGAAACTGCCTTTGTTTGCAGTGGTGAAAACCGTGAATCCATGGAATCGGGGCTTTTTCAAAAAATCGAGCCAGGTTTTGTGCAGATTCGCGGAGAAGACGTGTTGACACTCCAGGCCAACCGGCGATATCACTCGGCCTCTCAATCCGGATTCATCTCCTGAATCCAAATCTCCTTTCTGGTATTCCTTTCTGGTGTTTCGGAGTTCCTCCGGAATCACCGAGTTGTCTCTTGAACGCGTGCTTTTTCGGGAATTCTCAATCCCGATCGAGTTCGACACAGCGACACTCATGCTCCTCTCTTGTCTCTCCCCTCCGTCTCTCCTCCCTCAGCTCTCAGATCGAGGACATCATGAACGAGTTCCCGCTCGGTGCTCATCATGAGCCGCATATTCTGCGGTTCCCGCAACCAGCCATCGCCCCACCTGCTGAAGTTAAAGCAGTGGCTCCGGAAGCCGAAGCACCCAGTCGTGCTGTACTGGTCTTCTCACCTCGCCCGGGTGCTCGTCAGCTGCTGGCTGACGATGTCCGCAAGCGAGGGATGCAGGTGTGTGAAACAGACAGCCCTGACGCAATGCTCTTTCATCTGAGCCGTCAGGAATTCTGCTGCTGTATCATTGATGATGCCGATTCCGTATCACGAATTCAGGAAGTGAATGCGGCGATTCGCAGTCACTCCAAAGCGGCTCAGGTCATCTGCATTGTGGGTGAAGACTCACGATGGGGCCGTGAAACCGTACCATCGTTCGAATGCGATGTGATCGAACGACCGTACTCAGCGTCGCGTTTCGGTGCGGCTCTGATGAATGCTCTGCGACGTGGCGAACTGGTCAGAGAAAATGAAAAGCTGCGACGTCAGCTGCTGAACCGAAACCTGATGGATCTGGTAGGCAGCACACCGGCCATGCAGTCTCTGCGAGAATCCATTCGGATCGCCGCGGACGATGATCGCACTGTACTGGTGCGAGGTGAACCGGGCAGTGGTACCACGCTGATCGCCGAAGGCCTGCATCGCTGCAGCCGTCGCGCCGGCAAGGCGTTCCTGCGAATTGACTGCAGTCTGCACTCCGTGGAAACGCTGGAACTGCAGTTGTTTGGTGATGGAACTGCAGATGGCTTCCCCGGCTACCTGAAAATGGGTGAAGGCGGCTCGATTCTGCTGGACAACGTGGACACGGTCGCTCTTCCTTTCCAGAAACGTCTGGCTCAATTGCTGGAGCAGCGAGCTGCTGCGGTGCTTCACGGAACTCAGGACGGACCCAACATTCGGTTCCTTGCGGCAACGCATGGTGACCTGAATCGACTGGCCATGGAAGGCCGGTTCCGTGATGACCTGCTGCAGCATCTGAGCGGTATCACGCTGCAGTCGCCGCCATTGCGAGTGCGAACGAATGACATTCCGTTGCTGGTGGAGCATTTCATCAGCCAGATCTCGCTGAAGGAAGGTCGCCCACCGCGTCAGATCACGGCAGATGCTCTGCGAGTTCTGGAAGCACATCCCTGGCCGGGCAATGTTCGCGAACTGCAGAATGTGGTGGAACGTTGCTGCACGGTGGATGTCACTGAAAGCATTACCCCGGAAGATCTGCGTCCGTGGCTGCACAATGATTCCATCGAGGATGGTGCCGAGTGCGTGGGCATGACCCTGGCGGAAATGGAACGCAAGCTGATCGAATCCACCTTTGCACGCTGCAACGGCAATCGTGAAAAGACCGCTCAGATCCTGCAGATTGGACTGCGAACGCTGTCCGGGAAACTCAGAGAGTACGGCTATCCTCCACGAGGCGGCCCGGGTTCCAACATCAAGCGGCCTGTCGTTGTGACCTTCGGTGGTGAACGTAAGGCTGCCTGATTGAGGACCACTGTGTCCTCGCAGCAGATCTGATCAAAAGGCTATTCCCTCCTCCTGAACAGGGCTCGCTTTCCCCCGGAAGCGAGCCCTGTTCCCGTTGGTATCCGCTTTAAAAAAGGGGGCTTTAAAAAAGGGGTCAGGTACCAATAGTGCGAAGCACCCTTCGGGCCTTTAGGCTATTGGTACCTGACCCCTTTTTTCAAGCTGCGAAGCACCCTTCGGGCCTTTAGGCTATTGGTACCTGACCCCTTTTCTGCCCCCTGACCCCTTTTTCTGACCTCCACGTTTTTTCAGGGAGTTTCCAGTGTTTCGATATGCGGGTTGTCTTCAGTTGCTGGCGCTGACGATGTTCGTTTCGAGCATTGGAGCTCAGGAGCGTCGTGAGGTTGAGACGTTGTCAGAATCCACGAGGCATCCGTCGACGGATTGCTATCAGTTCAACATCCGACTGCTGTCGGTACCGGAAGAGCTGATTGCGCCGTTGCGATCAGGGAAGCCGAACAGGATTGCTCCGCGCGACCCGTTTGCTCAGGTGCGTGATGCTGCTTCCGAAGAAGGCATCATTCTGCTTCGATCGGAAACGATTGTCCGCAAACCGCAGGAACAGGAACTGGTGTTGCTGAATGAGGCCCAGATGACGCGACTGATGCGTGATGTTCAGTCAGAAAGTCCGGAGCAGGGTGGAGGTCGTGTGATGCTGGCACCGACGGTGCTTGTGCCGGAGGGTGAGACGGGCACCGTGACATCGGGGGGTGAGTTTTTCTGGCACACGTCTGAAACCGAAGTCAGTGATGAACCCGTGTTTGAGGGAACGCAGATTTCTGTGCGAGCCCGTGGTGGGGACGGGAGAGGAATTCCGGTGGATGTCCGAGTGCAGTTGTCGCAGTTGATGGATTTGAAAGAGATTCCGCTGGCGGCCGATGGTGTGCTGAAATGGCGACCTGAGGAACAGGTTTTTGTGCTGGAGTTTTCTGCGTTGATGACTACTGAACGACCGCACGTCGCCGTACTGCCGTCCGGAACCACTCTGACCGATCGCAAGTCCGGGTCCCGAATTTCTCTGGTCAGTCGCCTCGTGAAGGGGGCAGAGGAACCATCGCGACTGTCTGTCTGGGTCATCAGTTGCCTCCGGCATCAGCAGGGTGCAGAATAGCGGGG
>JBDKIW010000215.1:0-6414 GCA_039796955.1 Planctomycetota bacterium | reverse complement strand
GGACGGCGTCGCTGAGCTTCGCAAGCGTCGACAACCGGAACACTGGTTGAGACTGGATGGCGTCAGCTGCCACAACATCAGAAATCTCAGCCTGGAACTTCCCCTCGGCGTGCTGTGCCTGGTAACGGGAGTCAGCGGCAGTGGCAAGAGTTCGCTGATTGCGGACAGCCTTTATCCGGCGCTGGCACAGTCGCTGGGCCTGAAGTCACCCGATCGAATGGCGGCGGGAGTTGTGAAAGCACTGCGGGGCCACGACAGCCTTGAGCAGGTGCTGCTGATGGAACAGAACCCCGTCCGCCGATCGACTCGCAGTATTCCTGCCACGTGGCTGGGTGTGTTTGATGAGATTCGCATTTTGCTGGCAGAAACTCACGAATCGCGAAAACGCAATTACTCGCGGGCGATGTTCAGTTTTAATGCGGCGAAAGGGGGCAGATGCCCGGTGTGTGAAGGACGGGGAATGGTCACGGTCCCCATGCAGTTTCTGGCGGACATTGAAACAGTTTGCGAAGAGTGTCAGGGGAAACGATTTCGACCGGAAGTTCTGGAGGTACGCTTCCGTGACCGCAGTGTGGACGACATCCTGCAAATGACCTCAGAGCAGGCGTTTCGCTTCTTCAGCGGACACTACCGAATTCAGACAAAACTGAACGCCATGCGGCAGTCCGGACTGGGATATCTGCGTCTGGGGCAGGCATTGAGTACTCTTTCTGGCGGAGAAGCACAGCGGCTTCGCATCGCTGCGATGTTAGCAGGCATTCCCATTGAAGAAACGGACAATGCGGCAGGAAATCGCAAGCCGGCGAAACTGATGCAGGCTGGCAGAACCTTGTTTCTGTTTGACGAGCCGTCGAGTGGGCTGCATCCCCATGATGTGGATGGCCTGATTCAGTGTCTGGACTTCCTGCTGCAGACAGGGCATTCCGTTATCGTGATTGACCACCACAGGAGTCTGATTCGGCATGCGGACTGGATGCTGCAAATGGGCCCTGGTCCCGGACAGCGGGGGGGCCAGATCATGTACTCCGGCCCCATCCCCAGCGGTGAACACAGCGCCATCGGGGGGCAATAACACGATGAATTGCAAGCATTGGTCTGAGGAATTCGGCGGAGATTTCTGATAGACTACCGGAGAGAGACAAGCAGGGATTATTCCGGAGAGAGTATCTGGAAAATAGTGATCTCAGAAGGGCGAGAAGAGCGTTGGGTGACGCACACGACACAGAGAGACAGGAAGAAGCATCGCGTGAGCAGTCACGACGACTGAGTCTTCACGGAAGTCGTCCGCCTGTGGAAATTGAGGGCTACAGCATCGTTCGTCAGCTTGGGACGGGCGCTTACGGAGTGGTCTGGCTGGCCAGAGAGGATCGGACGGGACGAATGGTGGCCATCAAGTTCTACCCGCACCGTCGGGGTCTGAACTGGTCAATGCTCAGTCGTGAAGTTGAAAAGCTGGCAGCCGTCTACACATCGCATAATATCGTGCGACTGCTGGACGTGGGGTGGAATTCTGATCCGCCCTACTTTGTCATGGAATACGTCGAGAACGGTTCGCTGGGCAACTACCTTGCACGCGGGGTCCCCACAGTCGACGAGTCGATCCGGATCATCAGAGAGGTCTGCAGCGCGCTTGTGGACGCACATGGTGCAGGTGTGCTGCATTGCGACCTGAAACCAGACAACGTTCTGCTGGATGGGCAGCTCCACGCGCGGCTCTGTGATTTCGGCCAGTCAAGAATGTCGCATGAACAAAGTCCGGCGCTCGGGACTCTGTACTACATGGCCCCCGAACAGGCGGATCTTGCAGCACTTCCGGATGCCCGCTGGGACGTGTACGCCGTTGGTGCTCTGCTGTATCACATGCTGACAGGGGATGCGCCCTATCGCACAGAATCGAATCAAAAGCGACTTCAGGCTGCGCCGACACTGGAGCAGCGGTTGACCGATTATCGCATGCTGGTCACAGAATCAGCACCGGCCAGCGGACATCGCAGCGTCCGACAGGTTGACGCGCGACTTGCGGAAATCATTGAGCGATGCCTCGCACGGGATCCCGCGGAACGATTTCCGAATGCACAGGCGGTTCTGGATGCTCTGGAGATTCGTGAGCGTCAGCGAGCGCGTCGCCCGCTGCTGATTCTGGGCGGTGTGGTTCCCCTGATTCTGACCGTCGCCCTGATTCCGATTTTTGTGAACGCCCTGGCCCGCAACCTGAAGGTGACAGAGGAGCAGATCACACAAAGGGCGCTTGAGAGTGACGCGTTGAGTGCGCGACTACAGGCCGCAGCTCTTGAAGATGAACTAAATGATCGGCTGGAAGAGCTGCAGACATTGATTTCGGGGGATGAGGTGCGCCGGGAGCTGGAACAACTGATGCAGCGTCCGAGCGACAGTGTGGTGAGTGAAATGTACGACGCAGCCACCATCTCCATGGAAGCCCGGCCACGCTGGATGCAGCTACTGGATTCTGCGTGGGAACGATCCAACGCGTTGTATCAGGCACGGCAGCGAGGACTGGACACCAGTTGGTTTCTGACGGATGCCCGCGGCACACAGCTCTGGCGGCGTGAGTTCAGTGAACGGACCCTGGGAGACAACTTCTCGTGGCGTGACTACTTTCACGGTCGAGGACTTGATTTTCCTCGTGATAACGTGCCGGAGGACATTTCGCCCTTGTCCACTCCCCATGTCAGTGTGGCGTACAAGAGCACAACAACGGACCGACAGACGGTCGCCCTGAGCGTTCCGGTCAGAAATTCGGCAGGCGAAATCATCGGTGTATTTGCCCGTACGGTGCATCTTGGCGATCTCCAGGCGAGACTGCGGGGCCAGATGGCCACAGGCGATGCCGCGGAAGTCGAGCGAGTCATTGCGCTGGCAGAGATTCGAGATGGAGCCCAGGTTCGACTACTGGATCATCCCAGTCTGACGGAAGAGTTTGTTCGATCTGCTGAGGTGAATGCACGCGATGAAGAACTGTTTCAGACGCTGACACTGGATGCCGACGCCACGACGGAAATTCAGCGTGCGAATAATCCGGAAGGCAGCAGGGGAGAAGTCAGACTGAATGTGTATCGCGATCCGATTGGCCGCATCAATTCTCCCGCAGCCGGACGGTACTCGGGGGAATGGCTCGCCGCCATGGCCCCTGTCCCGCAGACAGGATGGATGGTGATCGTTCAGGAGCGACGATCCGGAGTGCTGCAACCGGTCCAGACGATGGCAACTCGTGCCAGCCAGCAGGCATGGCTGGCCATTGTGGTGGCCGTAAGCGTCGTGCTGTCCGTCTGGTTATTTGTCTGGCGCGCCATTATGCGGGCCGGGCGATCCGCCGAAAGCCATGCCCGGCGCCCTGCACTAAAAGACTCGAAGAACACCCGCGACACCTTGAAAAACGACCCTCGGTCTCCGTGACCTCCGAAGTTCACGGGAACCCTGGCCGATTACTGACGTGGGACTGAACCAGAAAAGAACAGACCGCCATGTGGACGAAAATCTGCGGAATCACTCGGACCGAAGACGCGATTGCGGCATGCCGCAGTGGAGTCGATGCCCTGGGCCTGAATTTTTACCGTCCGTCAAAACGCTTCATTCGCGCGACGCAGGCCGCTGAATTGCTGAAGGATGTACGACATGAGCGCGGCGATTCCGGTGTTGATCCGGGCACGCTTCCGGATCTGGTCGGTGTCTTCGTCAACGCGGATTGTGAGGAAATCTGCGAGATCGTACACACGGTCGGCCTGACGGCTGTTCAGTGCCATGGCGATGAATCTGTCGACATGCTCAGGAAGCTGCAGAAACATCTGCCGCAGGTTCCCCTGATACGAGCCTTTCGAATTTCTGAAGACCGACTGGCGACGATTCAGCACCAGATTGAAGAGCTGATTTCTCAGGTTGAGTTGTCTGCCCTGTTGCTGGACACTTTTGTAGCGGGGGAATTTGGCGGCACAGGAAGCCGAATGTCAGCGCACCTCGTGGAATCCGTCAAATCGTCAACCCGGATTCCATTAATCCTTGCCGGGGGGCTGACGGCCGACAACGTAGCTCAGGCCATTGACTGCACCCGGCCATGGGGTGTCGATACGGCCAGCGGTGTTGAGGACTTGCCCGGAATCAAGAATCCGCAGCAGATGCAGGCCTTTGTCACGAATGCGCGAAGCAACTCCGCCGCGGTCTCACGCTTAAAACGCCCCTGAGAATAGTGAGCTGAAATCGCCCATGCTCACACCAGTGCCGTCTTTCAGGAAAGCACGAATTGCTGTAGAATTGGCGGCATCGATCACAATCCTCAAGGGAGCTGAACACATGTGGCAGAAAGTCTTTTCCGGAGTCCTTCTCAGTCTCGTTGCACAGGCCTGTCTGGCGGACGACTGGCCACAGTGGATGGGGCCTCGACGCGACAATATCTGGCGGGAGACAGGGATTCTCAGCAAATTTCCTGCTGGCGGACCACGCGTGCTCTGGAGTTCAGAACTTGCCGGAGGCTACTCGGGCCCGGCGGTCGCCGGCGGTCGGGTCTACATCACGGATTATGTGACCGCAGATAACGTCAAAGTTGATAACTTTGATCGCAAAGAATACTCCGGAACAGAACGCGTACTCTGTCTTGAAGAGTGTACGGGCAAGCTGCTGTGGAAGCACGAATATCCGGTGCAGTACTCGATCTCCTATCCGGCGGGTCCGCGCTGCACCCCGGTGGTTGAGGACAATCGGGTATACACTCTGGGGGCGGAAGGACATTTGTTCTGCTTCAGCACAGACACGGGGAAAATCGTCTGGTCGAAAGATCTCAAAAAGGAATACAGCACAACCGCTCCTTTGTGGGGCTACGCGGCACATCCACTGATTGACGGCGACAATCTGCTGACACTGGCGGGCGGTACCGGCAGTCATATTGTCGCCTTCAACAAGCTGGATGGCTCTGAAGTCTGGAAAAGCTCCACATCAACGGCTCAGGGACAGGGGTATTCACCGCCGACCATCATCACTCATGGAGGAGTTCGGCAACTGTTACTTCTGAGACCGGATGCGGTGTCGTCGGTGGATCCGTCAACGGGAAAAGAATACTGGTCTCTGCAGTACGAAGCATCCAACGGCTCGATCATCATGTCGCCCGTGGTCTTTGAAAATTACCTGTATGTTGCGGGCTACAGCAACAAGAGTCTGCTGATCGAACTGGATCCGACAAAGCCTGCGGCGAAGGAAGTCTGGCGAGACCGTCAGAATGTGATTTGCCCGGTCAACGTGCAGCCCTTCCTGATTGGCTCCACCCTGTACGGGTTTGACCAGAAGGGCGTACTCCGTGCCTTGTCCTTACCGGAAGGCAAGCGACTCTGGGAAACCAGTGACGCCATCGGAAAACGTCCGGCCGGATCTGAAACGGCCTTTCTGGTGCAGCATGAAGACCGATTCATCATGTTCAACGAGCTGGGCGAACTGGTTCTGGCCACACTGACGCCGGAGGGGTACACAGAGATTGACCGAGCCAAAGTCATTGAACCCAGCAACTTCGCCTTTGGTCGTGAAGTGGTCTGGAGCATGCCGGCCTTCGCGAACAAGCACGCCTACATCCGCAACGACAATCGAATTATCTGTGTGGACCTCGCCGCTGAATAGCGACATTCGCAAACAGGATGATTTGATCAGCCCCACGCTGAATTCCGGGTCTTCAGGGCATCCTGAAGGCCCGTTATTTTTTTCATCCGGCAACAACTCGTCAGCCCAGCCAGCGACACCACCACGTGTTGCAGCATATCTTCAGTGCATGCCCACAGGTGGTCTGCAACAGAGGAAGGATCGCGTGACCTGACATCGAGCAAACGGTGCTTCATATGTCCCGAGTGTTCACTCTGGTGACAGAGGTCGGGGCCTCATGAATTCTGCCCGCGGGCGAGTTTCCGGTGGGCAGCGACGCCAGCATTGTCCCGTCTCCAGTCGGCTGATTGACGGCACATTGCGGCACATTGCGTGCAATCTCGGAAATTCGCGAAGAGCGGGATGCACAGATGGGGTTGTCGCGAGGCGGTCCCTGAGGCCAACCACTGGCCGCTGCGTGCCTTCACTGGTACAATATACGGTCCAGAGTTGCCAACTGCCATAAATGGGGCCCAAAATGCTCCGATTTGCCTGGTGGATGTGGCAGAGTTGGCGGAAGGGACAGTTGCGTCCCGGCTTATGGTCTGACTGTGAGATCATTTCTTTTCAGGGTGTGCACATGCCACTGTTTGAATTCCACTGCGAGTCCTGTGATCGGCAAGTCGAACTGCTCGTTTCGCGTACAGAGCGTCCTTCGTGTCCTGAGTGTGGTTCCAAGAAGATGGAGAAACTGATGAGTGTTTCTGCCGGACGGGTCTCATCTGGCAGCCTGCCGATGACTTCCGCCTGCCCACCTCCGGAGGCCGGCCCGTGCAGTCC
>JBDKIW010000214.1:0-7061 GCA_039796955.1 Planctomycetota bacterium | reverse complement strand
CGCGGTCGGTCAAGGGCCCTTGAAGCGGGGCGGGCGTTTGTCGGCGAAGGCCGCGAGACCTTCCTGGGCATCCGGCAGCTGCAGGCAGCGAATGTAGGCGTCCGTGTCGGCGCGGTGAGCGACTTTGGGTTGTGAGCCCTCGTCGAGGTGAATCAGGCGTTTGGTCGCCCGCAAGGCCTCCGCAGGAAGTTCCAGCAGGGACTGTGCCAGGGCCTGACCGCGGGCCATCAACTGAGTTCCCGGGACAAGTTCGTTGACCAGTCCCCATTCGAGGGCCTGCGTTGCATTGATGGGATTGCCGAGCAGGCACATCTGCAGGGCACGTGCTTTGCCGACAAGTGCGGTCAATTGAGCAAGTCCGTAGCCGGGAGGCCAGCCAAGACGAATCTCCGGCATGGCGAAACGGGCGGCGTGCGAGGCAAGTCGCAGGTCTGTGGAATAGGCCGCCACACAACCACCCCCAAAAGCATCCCCGTTGATGAGTGCGATCAGAACCTGAGGCAGACGCTCGAAGGCCAGATACAGCGCCGCCTGACGCAGGCTGAGTTCCCGGGCCGATTCGATGGAAAGTTCCGGAAGCTCCCGCACATCGTCGCCGGCACAGAATGCCCGTCCGGCGCCTGTGAGCAGCACAACTCGCACTTTCTCGGGGTGTGCTGCCAGCCACGCCACCAGTTGCTCCAGTTCGGCCGTCATCAGGACATTGACCGCGTTCAGGGCCTGCGGGCGATTCAGAGTCACAGTGGCGATCCGATTGCGGATGGTGACCTGCAGCGTCTGAAAGGTGGGCAGCGGGCCGGGCTGCGGATTGAGATTGGTGAGTCCGGTGGTGGGTGAGAGGGTGGCAAGGTTATCGATCAGTTTCTGCACGGCCACGATCGCCCGCACATGCGTTCCCGAACCCAGCAGGCGGTCGCCAGCCCAGGCCTCGACGGCGAAGTGAATTTTCTTTCCGTCGATCGCGGTCACTCGTGCCTTCCCGGTGACAGTGGTGCCAAGGCCTGCGCCCGCCAGATGACGGATATTCACGTCAATTCCGACCGATTCTTCACCTTGCTCCAGAAACGGACGCAGCGCTTCTCGCGCCGCGCGTTCCATCAACAGAATCAGATTGGGCGTCGAGAAGACCGTGGCCCGGGAGTCGCCCCCGAGAGTGATCACCATGCTGGCGTCGACAACCCAGATCAATTCGCCGGTCTGGCCGGGCTGCAGTCCTGTGAGCATGGGTGAGGAATTCAAAAAGTCGTGGTGGGGAGTTGATCCTGGGACATCGGGTGGATCTCGGCGAAATCTACTGCGCCGTTTGGGGGGAATGGGGGCTGGAAATTGCGATTTTCGGGAAATTTCGCTGCCTCGGGAAGGCGATTGTGACTGACAGTCCGGCGACAGCGGAACGGCACTGGACGTCATCCTGAAAAATGGTGATCTCCGGGGAACCCGTGTAATTTTTTCCCGCCTGCCTGGCATCCCACCCCCCGCAGTCATCATACTTCGAAGGCTCAACGCGGGTGAGACGCTGGCAGCCCGCGATTTGGCAGTCCTCGAACAGTAGACCAGTTGCACAGAAAGAGAACGACGCATGCGAGGCCCGGGAGCTCCAGCCAGTCTGCTGTTTCGGTTAATCATTCCGGTCACAGCTGTGTTTATTGTCACCGTGCTGTCATTGATTGCCGTCTTGTTTGGTGATCAGCGGGCCCCGATCGCTCAGTTTCTGGACAAATACGGCAATACACTCCTGCTGTGGGAATTTGTGATTGTGATGGTGTTGTCATTTCTGGCCATGGCGTGGGATCGCCGGCAGATTCTGAAAGCGATGCGGGAGCGTGGCTCGTCGGCTGAATCTCAATCGACTCCTGAAACACAGTGACGGCCGCCGCCGGGTGACAAGCCTCGGAAGCTCCTGACAACATGTGCAGCGCTGTGCCGACACGGTTTTCCATATCCGCATGTCTTAGTTTTAACCCTGGGAACCAGACAATGTTTGATTTGACGGCGATTCAATCGGCCCTGCGTGAATTCGGCTTTGACGGCTGGTTGCTCTACGATTTTCGCGGGTCCAATATTCTGGCTCAGCGGATCCTGCACATGCCGGCCGGCTTCCACGGTTCGCGTCGGTTTTTTTACTACATTCCGGCAACTGGCACACCGCAGAAGCTGGTGCACTGCATCGAACCCGACGCCCTGGATCATCTCCCCGGCGAAAAATCCATTTATCTCCGCTGGCAGGAACTCGAGCAGCATCTGCAGAAGATTGTTGGGGCTGCAAAGCTGGTGGCCATGGAGTATTCGCCACGCAACGGCAACCCCTACATTTCACGGGTGGACGCGGGCACCATTGAACTGGTCCGTTCGTTCGGCTGTGACGTCGGTTCCTCGGGTGATCTGATTTCGCGATTCGAATCCGTGCTGTCACCTGAACAGGTTCAGAGCCACCTGCAGGCGTCTGAGATCACGAACGCGGCCTTTGGTAAGGCGTGGTCATTTATCGCGGAACGGATCCGTACTGTGGGATTTGTGGAAGAACTTGATGTATGTCAGCAGATCCTGCAGCACTTTGAAGAGCACAACGCCACCACGTACAGCCCACCGATTGTCGGCGTGAACGCAAACGGCGGCAACCCGCATTACTCCACGGGCACCGGCGCCTGCACGACGATTCGCGAGGGCGATTTTGTGCTGGTGGATTTGTGGGCCAAACTGAAGACCCCCGGCGCCTGCTACAGTGACCTCACGCGGACCGGCTACGTCGGGACGACGGTCCCCGAAAAATACAACGCGGTATTTCAGATTGTGGCAGCCGCGCGGGACGCAGGCGTGCAGTGTGTGCGGGATGCCTTTGCAGCCCGGCGCCCGCTCACCGGCGGCGAAGTGGATGATGCAGTGCGGCGGGTGATTGAGACGGCTGGCTACGGCAAACAGTTTTGCCATCGGACCGGGCACAATCTGGCTCAGGAAGTGCATGGCAACGGCACGCACCTGGACAATCTTGAGACCTGTGAGCAGCGTTTGATTCTGCCGGGAACGCTGTTCACGATCGAGCCTGGGATTTACCTGCCGGAATTCGGGGTCCGCAGCGAAATCAACGTTTACATTACTCAGCAGGGTGAAGTGCAGGTGACCGGGGGACCGCTGCAAACGGCTGTGGTTTCAATTCTTCTGCAGTAGATTAATAGTTTATGGACTGGGGGCAATGCCGTTCCCCACCCGCAGTCGCACCTGCGATGGCGAAACCATGGTGATATGGGAAATCGGGGTGGTTTTTGCTTGATCTTCGAGAAGCGATTGTTTGCTGAATTCGCGGGGCAAAATCCAGCGTGATCGTTTCGGCGGAGCGAAACGCGACTATTCGAGGGATTAACACCGTTTCACCATCCCATGACGCACCTACGGAAACTGTTGCAGACTGAGTGTTGTTGCCTGCGGCAGGCCATGCCGTTCGCAGCGTCTCAGAGTGACACTGCGGGGGATTCGCTGGACCGGCAATCCTGCGGTTGCCGATTGATTGCGGCGGCCGGGAAATTGCAACCTGTGTCAGGAACGTTATTCTTCGGCCACTTTTCCGGGCCTGGTCCGCGGGGGCTCTGCTGGCGGCTCTGTCTGGTATTTTTCGTGTTCAGTTTTTGTCTTTTCAGACTCTTTCAACCAGTGACAGTACGACAACCATGGTGCACATCAACCAGAACTATCTGAAGCTCAAGGCTGGCTACCTGTTTCCCGAGATTGGTCGCCGCGTCAGTGCGTTTGCGCACGCCCATCCGGAAGCAAAGATCATTCGCATGGGGATTGGCGACGTCACGGAACCGTTGACGCCCGCCATCATTGCCGCGATGCATGAAGCCGTCGATGAGATGGCACAGCGTCAGTCCTTCAAGGGTTACGGTCCCGAGCAGGGCTATGGATTTCTCAGAGAAGCCGTGGCGGCTCACGACTTTCAGGCTCGGGGCGTCGACATTTCTGCGGATGAGATTTTCATTTCGGACGGTTCCAAGTGTGACACTGGAAACATCCTGGACATCTTTGGCAGCAACAATCGCATTGCGATCTCGGATCCGGTGTATCCCGTGTACGTGGACACCAATGTGATGGCGGGGCATACGGGCCCGGCCGATGCGTCGGGGCGTTACGAGGGTTTGGTGTACCTGGTGGGGAACGAAGCCAACGGCTTTGTCCCGGAATTGCCGACGGTGCCGGTGGACTTGATTTACCTCTGCTATCCCAACAATCCGACCGGCACAGTCGCATCCCGCGAGACGCTCGCGCGGTGGGTGCAGTACGCTCGGGAAAATCAGGCGTTGATTCTGTTTGATGCCGCCTACGAAGCCTTTATTTCCGACCCTGCAATTCCGCATAGTATTTTTGAGATTGAAGGGGCGAAGGACGTTGCGATTGAGTTTCGCAGTTTCAGCAAGAACATTGGCTTCACCGGGATTCGTTGTGCACTCACCGTGGTACCTCGGCAGCTGATGGGACGTGGCGCTGGCGGCGAAAAAGTCTCCATCCATCAGCTCTGGAATCGTCGGCAATCCACCAAGTTCAACGGCGCGTCCTATGTCGTGCAGAAAGGAGCTGCGGCCGCCTATTCAGAACAGGGCCGTCAGGAAATGCGCGGGCTGATCGACTTCTACATGAACAACGCCCGGCTGATGCGTGAAGAGCTGACGCGAGCTGGAATTCGAGTGTTTGGTGGTGTGAATGCCCCATATGTCTGGTTGAAGACACCAAATTCGCTCAGCAGCTGGGACTTTTTTGATCTGCTGTTGAACAAAGCAAACGTGGTCGGTACGCCGGGCAGTGGGTTTGGCGCAGCTGGTGAAGGCTACTTCCGGCTCAGCGCCTTCAACAGTCTTGCCAATGTTCAGGAAGCTCTGCAGCGAATTCACAGCGTGCTGTGAGGCAACGGAACGAGTCCTCAGGGCTGGCAAAGTTCCATCTTAGCCGAAGCATTCCCCCCGAACCACAGCATAAGGTGCGGGTGGCAATGCTTTCAGAGCCTGCTGCCGATGCATTCTGCGTTCAGGTTGGCCTCGGTTGAACTGTGAATCGCGTGTATTTCCTGCGAAGAGCGCAGCAAAAAGCCCGTGGCAAGCCACGGGCTTTTGTGTTCATTTCCTGGTGCGTCCCCTCGCAGCAATTGCTTTCCGATATCAGAATCGAAGACCTGTTGCCGGATGAGCAGACAAGCAGATCAAGAGAGCAGGATTTGAAGAACGGAAACAAACCGCCCGGGCTCATCGGCGGTGTTTTCCTGATAGTATCATCGAATCCACGTCGCGGGGAATTGAAGGGACCTGAGCAAAATCTGTTATTCGGTGCCTGGTCCGTGTTGGCGTCGGCGCACGAGCGGCGAGGAACTCCGGATGGCGTTGTTTGTCGGCGGTTTTTGCGCTGAAATCTGTGTTGGGGGAGTGCTGGGCGGGATTGGCGAAACGATGTTCACATGGGAGAGCAGGAACGTTTCCGGATGGAAGACTGCGAAGCGCTTCCCGAAAGGCGAGCGGTGCGGCGTGAGCCCACCGAGACAAATACCCTGGAAATGCGCGTCTAGTGTTCGCCGATGTGCTGGAGAACTCTGGGTGCACGTTTCGGCGGAGCGAAACGCGACTATCTTCGGGTTGAACACCGTTTCGCCGTCCGAGGGCTCGGTGGGGGACGGGGCGGCGCTGAGTCGCCAGCGATTGTGTTTCTGGCTCGGTGGATTGCAGCGCCGTCATGTTTTTGCGATTCTGCCATTCCACGAAGTCGTGTGGCAGACCGCTGCCGACTGGTTGTTAGTGGAATGGCGTGAATTGTGTCGCGCGGGACTGATGTGGGTACTGTGCGTGCGGGTTTGGGGCAGGGGAATTCAATGAGTGGTGGAACGCGGTTGGGACTGGTGTGCTGGGCGATGTGGAGTTTGCTGGCTGGTTCCGGCGTGCTGCGGGCTCAGCAGGCCGAAACCGCGTCGGTTGCGGGGACGACGGACACCGTTTACGAGTTGCAGTCCCAGGCCGTGCAGGCGGGCCGAGCGGAGTTTGGTTACTGGGGGACGGATCCTGAGAAATACACCGGCTGGACCTCGCATTCAAACCGGCTGATTCCGGTGTACACCTTTGGGACAAAGGGAGCCGGGCCTGGTGTGGATCTGGAATCCTGGTTTGGTGAGCGGAGTCCGTACCGTTCTGAGCAGGCGTTGAAAGAGATCTACGGCTATCTGCCCGAGCGGACCGTCAATCCTGAGGCGGTGTGGATGGATCAGACCAATATTTATGACATTCAGCAGGCGGCCGCGAAATCCGGGAAGAAGTATATCTTTCTGGTGGTCTTTGACGGGATGGACTGGCAGACGACTCAGGCCGCTGCGATCTGGAACGAGGCTGCGGTTGGATATCAGGAAGGTCGCGGCCAGGGGACTCATTTTCAGAGTTACACGGCATCGGGCACCAGCCAGTTTGGCTACATGGTCACCAGTCCGCACAACGAGGGGACGGATGTCGATGTGGATGCGCAGACGGTGACCAATCCGGGCGGCACGATGCTGGGTGGCTATGATGCAGGCGCGGCCGGGCGAACTCCCTGGGCAACACCGGCAGATCCGGGATATCTGATCAGTAAGGGGGCTGAGAGCAGTCCGCGGCACGCATACACGGATTCTTCTTCGTCTGCGACCAGCATGACAGCGGGCATCAAGACATTCAATGGAGCCATCAACGTGGAAGCCACGGGGGCACCGGTAGCAACGGTCGCTCATGATCTGCAGAAGCAGGGCTGGCGTGTCGGTGCGGTTTCTTCGGTACCGATCAGTCATGCAACACCGGCTTCCGCGTACGCGCACAACGTTTCACGTGACGACTATCAGGATTTGACGCGGGACATGCTGGGCCTTGCATCTGTGCAGCATCCCGCTCAGCCGTTGCCCGGGATGGACGTGGTGATTGGTGGTGGTTACGGGGCAAAAGCGAAAGCTGCGGACGGAGTGAAGCGGCAGGGGAAGAATTTTGTGGAAGGCCACATTTATCTCAGTGACGAAGATCTGAAGACCTGTGATGTACAGCATGGTGGCAAATATGTGACCGCCGTGCGCA
>JBDKIW010000213.1:0-7234 GCA_039796955.1 Planctomycetota bacterium | reverse complement strand
AACGTGCTGTCCGTCCATGATCTGAATGCGACGATCCTGCACCTGCTGGGTCTGGATCACCGACGTGTGACATTTCAGCACAACGGGATTGCGCGTCGACTGACGGACGTGCATGGGTCGGTGATTCAGCCGATACTGGTCTGAAAAACCCGGGCAGGGGGCAGAAAAAGGGGTCAGAAAAAGGGGTCAGGAACCGAATGGCACGGGAACTTCCCTAAGTCCTTTGGTGCCATGTTGATATGGACAAAACCGGGCCCCCTTGCGAGAAAGGTACGTGATTAGACGAAACATACTTTCAGGCAAGGAGGCCGTGGGATGGATTTTCGTTTTCGTGCGACTGTCGAGCAAGCCCGAAAGAGTGGCGATTTGTATTTTGCGGGCCTGCTGAGTAAGGAACGCATCGCCGCAGCGATTCGTCAGTCAGGAGGATGGTTTCAGGGATGGGTCTACTCAGGACCGATCACGGTTTGGGTCTTTCTGTCGCAGTGTCTCAGTGCAAATCATTCCTGTCGGGAGGCCGTGGCCAGGCTGATTGCCTGGCGTGTTAAAACAGGCATGTCAGCCTGTTCGGCCGATACGAGCGCTTACTGTTCCGCTCGAGATCAGCTTCCTGAAGCTGCGTGCCGCGATTTGGCCCTTGGCGTCGGTCGTGAACTGCATCAGCAGGCATCGGGAGCATGGCTGTGGAAGGCTCGAAGAGTTATTATCGGCGATGGTTCAACCTTCACAATGGCAGACTCTGATGCCAACCAAAACGAGTATCCACAACTCAGCACTCAGAAGCCTGGCTGCGGCTTCCCGATCATGCGAGCACTTGTTTTGTTTTCGTTGGCCGTTGGCAGTGTGATCGATATCGCGATTAGTCGGTATACGGGTAAACAGACGGGCGAAAACAGTCTACTGCGTACTCTTCACGACACACTGCAGAATGGTGATGTGCTCGTGCTGGACCGCTATTTTTCGGGATGGTTTGATATTTGCATGCTGAAGCTGCGCGGTGTTGATGTTGTGGTTCGCAAGCATCAGTTGCGAGCCACTGACTTTCGAAAAGGGAAGCGTCTGGGAAAGGATGATCATTTGGTCATCTGGCGGAAGCCGGCGAGACCGGAGTGGATGGATTCCGAGACATACAATAGTCTTCCGGAGACAATTCAGCTCCGCGAAATTCGGGTCCAGGTCAAGCGCCCCGGATTCCGTACGAAGAGTTTTGTTGTCGTCACGACGTTATGCGATGCGAAGGAGTACACACATGACGATCTTGCGACAGTCTATCGACGTCGCTGGTACGCAGAGCTCAATCTGCGAAGCTTGAAAATCGTCATGCAGATGGATCATCTGCGATGCAGGGAGCCGCATCGGGTTCGGAATGAAATCTACATGCATCTGCTGGCCTACAATCTGATCCGCAAAGTGATGGCTGAAGCAGCGATGAAGGCAGGTGTCAGCCCCAATGAGATCAGCTTCCAGGGCGCTGTGCAGACCTTGAATCAGTTCCTGCCCACATTGGCAGATGCGGCGTCACTCGATCACTGGTATGATTCGCTCTTGAAAGCCATCGCAACACACGTCGTCGGCAAACGTCCCGACCGCATCGAGCCCAGATGTCGTAAACGAAGACCCAAAAAATTCAAAAACCTCAGAGAGCACCGTTCGAAATTCCAAAACCGTTACGTGTCAAGCGGTTAGGGAAGTTCCCGTGCCATTCGGGTCAGGAACCAATAGTGCGGAGCACCCTCCGGGCCATTTGGCTATTGGTTCCTGACCCGAATGGCACTGTCATTTTTGTAAGTTCATTCAAGTGCAGTGCTTACGTAATCGGGCGATAAGGACCGCTCGTGGCTCCTGCATGAGTGGGTAGCGGTGGCGACGCCTTTTGATAACGCGAGGTTCAATACGACCCGGGCGGTCGCCGACCCGGCATCTGGCGATCCGTTTCAGCAGTTGATCAGACTCCCAACGCTGAGCATCCTGCTCGGTCAGTCCGCTCGCACGCATCCCCCAACCCGCGAGAACAAACTGACAAGTACCCGTAAAACTGATAGACCGTGGCTTTTGTTGACTTCGCAGTGCGGCGGACGCCGCAGTCAGCCTGATGAGATTGTACGCCAGAAATGTCATCCGAAACTCAAGACGGACCATTTTCGGTGACTTGCAACGAACATGACGCAGGTTCAAGGTATCCTTGATACTTCGAATATCCAACTCGGAATTCCACCGGTACCCGTAAAGTTCGGCGATGTCTTCCTTCGAATACGCGTCAATATCCGTCAGTGTCGTGACCACGGTGATGGATTTTGTCCGGCGTCCCTTCTCAACGATTGCATACCGAAGTTCGCGAAGCTCCAGCCTCACCGGAATTGATGCATACGTTTCGTCATCCATCCACGACGGCTTTTTGGGACGGGTCCAAACGATCAGATGATCGTACTTCCCAAGGCGACGCCCCTTGCGAAAATCTGCGTGCCGCAGGTGATGCAGTCGGGCACAGACATCCACTTGCTGGCTGAATAGCTGTGCAAGCATCATGAACGAACAGTAGTAACGATCGAACACTACGACATCACCGGCCTGCAGCGATTTCAGCATTTGACGCAGTAATGCGGTTTCGCCTGTTTCTTTGCCAGAGTACGGCCCGTGTACGACATCCATGACCATTGCCGTCGCCATTGAAAGCAACACGGCGCAGCGTGCGATGGGAACCCCCACGCCTTTTTTCTGACTTCGCTGCTGAGGAAACTCAGCCTGATTCGCGTCCGTATCGGGCATCGTGAATGTGAAACCATCGACGAGTTTGACGTGTCTTTTATGCCAAAGCCATGTTGCATCCGCCTGCTGCTCGGCTTCACAGGCCACGTCAGCACTGAGTTCACGGATTGCGTCTTCGGATAGCTTAGCACGGGCCCGGCAATAGTCGCCCGTGTCTTCTGTTGGAGCATCCTGTCCGGACCGAAGGTACTGGCTGATGATGCTGGCTACTGCAAACTGGCAGGAGGCCATCTTCCCATCGCGAAGCACCTGTCCGAGGAACGCCCACAAGACAACTGCGGTCGTATAAAACCGGTTACCACCAAATCGTCCACCGTGTTTGCGGAAAATCCGATTGATTTTTTCTGCGCTCAGAACGTTGGCAAACGGCAATCCGGGCAGAAGCAGGAATTCAGCAACCACCTTCTGAAAGCCGCTGTTCCGTCGATCACTGGATTCTGATATCGCCCTGCGCATGAAAAAACCCTCTCCGGCGACTGTGGGCACAGGTTTGCCAGAGAGGGCTCGCTTTTCTTACCAGAGACGGCGTTTTCAGATCAAGACCAGCCTCAGGTTCCCCGAGTTTATCGTTTTTACTCGTGCGGTCAAAGATCAGGTTGCGCGCTGTCATCAGCCGACAGTGCCATTCGATCCAGACTCCTTTTTTCAACTCAACCGGGGTTCAGGCCGCCAAATCTGCGGTCGCGCTTGCGATAGTCGCGCAGGGCCGTTCGGAAATCTTCTTCACGGAATTCCGGCCAGTGCTTGTCGGACACCCAGAGCTCTGCATAACTGATCTGCCATAACAGAAAGTTACTGACACGAAATTCGCTGGCGGTGCGAATCACCAGGTCCGGATCCGGCATGCCTGCCGTGGTCAGGTGGCTGGCGATGGTCTCTTCCGTGATGCTGTCGGCCTTGATCTGGCCCTGGAGAGCCGCGTTGACGATCTGCCGTACGGCGTCGGTGATTTCCTGTCGAGCCCCGTAATTGACCGCCAGGCAGAGTGTCATGCCAGAGTTTTGTGCGGACAGCGTTTCGGTCGTCTGAATTTCCTGCTGGATCATCGGGTCCAGCCCGGCCAGGTTGCCGATGACGCGAAAGCGCAGGCCCTGGCGTTGAATCTCGCGACGTTCTTCAACGAGGTACTGGCGGAGCAGATGCATCAGCAGTGTCAGTTCGCGGCGTGGTCGCTTCCAGTTTTCGCTGGAGAACGCGTAGAGCGTGACCTGTTGCAAACCCAGACGGGACGCTTCTTCGACGATGCTGCGAACCGACGTGACGCCACGCCGATGGCCTTCAATCCGAGGCAGACCGCGTTTTTGTGCCCAGCGGCCATTGCCGTCCATGATGATCGCCACGTGTTTTGGCAGCGTGGCGCGATCCAGTCCCATCTGTGCCAACTGGCCGTCCGAATACGGATCTTCCTTCGACAATGCCCGCCTCCAGCCAAGCTACCCTGGGAACCCTGATCCCCTTAGTCCCTTTAGACAATCGCGCACCACATTCACGACCGGATACACCTGAGATCGCCGCGCCAGGCGACGCCACCGGCATGTGACACCGGGACCTGCAGACGGTGCAGCACCTGCGTTTCGGTGCCCGCCGCGACAAACGGGGACTTTAAGCCAGCAACAGCGACCTGTCGAATGATCCGCACGTTGAGATTTGCGAGTCACCAAAAATAGGGAGATGGCGGTGAGCGGCGGCGTCGCAATTCCGCGGATTGCGTGTCGGGAATTCCGCTCGGCCCGAGTGCCGATCCGCACACTTCGGCCCATTTGACGCGGTTCGAGTTTTCCCATTTCGCCCTGCTTTTCTAATCGGCATCAGAATCCATCTGCGTCAAGACGGAAACCGCCGGAATGATTGATTTCCGATGATGAAATCAGTAGTTTTCAGGACGTCCGGGATGGTGGCAGCCTGCATGGGCCCACCGGCAAACAGCCACCTGCGGACCGAATGAATGACGTGCCGGCCCGGAAGCCGGGCTTGAGTGACGCAAGGGGTTGATCCACTTGCCAGGGGTAATCCATGCTGTTTAAAAGTCTCGGAGAGATCACGGCGAAGCATGCCACGCTGATTATTCTGGCGTGGGTGGGCCTGCTCGTGGCCTGTGTCCTTGTGGCACCTCCGTGGGAATCCGTGGTGGAAAACGGGGAGTTCGCGTTTCTCCCGAAGGATTCGCCCAGCCGCATCGCCAACACGATGTTTCGTCAGGCATTTCCTAACGACCAGATGCGCAGCACGCTGGTGCTGATTGCCCGACGCGAAAGCGGCGACGAAGGGCTGTTGCCGTCGGATTTCGACTACCTGTCTCAACAGATCATTCCAGAGCTGCACAAAATTGTCGGTTTGCCACTGCCGAATCGGGAATTGACCGACGAATCGGACGAGGCCACGGCGGCGGGGGAAGCGGACGCAGGCGAAGGGGCAGTCGCGGAACAGGCCACCGAGCAGCAGCCGGACAAGAAAGCTGAAGGAACTGCCGGCAGCTCAAACATCGTGCAGAGTATTGCCTGGTTTGAAGACCGGAAAGTCGGGGATCTGCTGATCAGCGAAGACAAGCAGGCCACATCCATTGTGCTTTGGCTGACCACGGAATTTCTGAACCAGGCGAATGTGCGCATAGTAAATGGTGTAGAGCAGTTCGTGAAGGACCTGTCCCGCATCCCTTCGGGCCAGGTCAATTCCCTGCCACCCGGGCTGGAGATTGCCGTCAGCGGCAGCGCCACCTTCGGGCGGGACATGATGCAGGAGTCTGCGAAGAGCGCGAAGTCCACGGAAGACTGGACTGTGATTCTGGTGGTGGTGCTGCTGATTGCCATCTATCGGGCCCCCATGCTGGCCATTATTCCGCTGATCACCGTTGGCGTCGCGACCTCGGTGTCACGAAAACTGCTGGCCATCGGAGCAGAGCAGGGATGGGTGAGTCTTTTTAACGGAATTGAGACCTACGTCACCGTACTCGTGTACGGGGCTGGGGTGGACTACTGCCTGTTTCTGATCGCCCGCTACCGGGAAGAGCTGGACGGCGGGTTGACAATTGAAGAATCGATCTCCGGCACGCTGCAACGGATTGGGGCGGCGTTGACGGCCAGTGCCGGCACCGTCATGTGCGGCATCGGCATGATGTACTTTGCCGAGTTTGGCAAGTTCAGTCAGGCCGGAGTGGCGATCACGTTTGGACTTGCCGTGTGCCTGCTGGCCTCGCTCACCCTGACGCCTGCCATTCTTCGTCTGAGCGGCAAATGGGCCTTCTGGCCGGGATTCCCTGCCGGACTGTCCACGGCAGCGGACAGTTTTCCGGCCGAGAAAGGCTTGTTTGCGAGGATTCAGAAGGCACAGGTGCTGACCGCCGGCTGGGCAAAGATGGGGGCTCTGCTGGAACAGCGTCCGTGGGCTACGTGGCTGGCCAGTGTGGTTCTGCTGCTGCCCTTTTCGGTGGCCGGCATTATGTTCTTCGGCGACTTAAGTTACGGCTTGCTGTCTGAGTTGCCTGCCACGGCCTCCAGTGTGTACGGAGCGGCGGCCGCACAGAAGCACTTTCCGGCGGGTGAAGTGTCTCCGATTACGTTGATCATTGAAGCCGAGGGTATGGACTTCAGTCCGGTTCAGGGACCATCCTTTGTGTTGATTCGTGAGTTGACCAACCGCCTTGTGGCGGCTCGCGACGAGCTGGGGCTGCATGCCGTGCGGTCGTTGTCGGCACCAAAGGGGCAGCGGGAAGCCAAAAAGGTCAGCATCGCTGTGCGGCAGGCGCAGAAGATTCACGCGCGGGAGTACTTTGTCAGTCCCACCAATCATTCCATCACGCGGCTGAATCTGATTCCGAAAAATGATCCGTTTGCTCGCAGCAGCATCGCCGAGTTTCAGCACCTGCGAGAGCAGTTCCGTCGGCATCTGCCGGATGGACTGCGCAACGCAAAAATGTGGTTTGTTGGTAACACGGCCGAGATCACGGACCTGAAGGCGGTGACCGATCGCGACCAGATCCGCATCGATTCGCTGGTGATGCTGGGGGTCTATCTGATTCTTGTCGTGTTGCTGCGGCGTCCGGGAATCTGTGCCTACCTGATGTTCACCGTGCTCTACAGCTACTTTGCCACCCTCGGCTTCACCTACCTCGCCTTCTGGGCCATGGATCCTGCTGGATTCACCGGCCTCGACTGGAAGGTTCCGATGTTCCTGTTCACCATCCTGATCGCGGTGGGCGAGGACTATAACATCTTCCTGATGGCGCGGATTGAAGAGGAGCAGAAGGTGCATGGGCCGCTGAAAGGCATCACCGTCGCTCTGGAACGCACCGGCAGTATCATTTCCAGTTGCGGGATCATTATGGCCGGCACGTTTTCGTCGCTGATGGCGGGTAGTCTGGTGGGGATGGATCAGCTTGGACTGGCCCTGGCGACGGGGGTGGTGCTGGACACGTTTGTGATCCGACCGATTATGGTGCCGGCCTTTCTGGTGCTGCTGACGACTCATCGCC
>JBDKIW010000212.1:0-13471 GCA_039796955.1 Planctomycetota bacterium | reverse complement strand
ACCTGAGTTTTCTTCCGTGACCCTGAATGGGCAGAATCCGGGTGCGACGGATGTGCTGACGCTCGTCGAGGGCGATACGCTGGTCCTGACGGGAATCCTCACCGATCCGGGAACGACAGATGAGCATCGTGTACGCATTACGTGGGGCGATGGAGAAACATCGCTGGTGACACTGCCAGTGGGTGATCGCCAGTTTCAGGGACTGACCGGGCTGTCCCATATTTATCGAAATGATGACGAAGACGGTTTATACACGGTACAGCTGGAGTTATGGGATGATGACCAGCCTTTGTCCGTGGCGACGTGGATTCGCACAATTGCAGTGACGAATCAATCTCCGAACAGTATTCAGCTAACACCGGTGCCCTCGTCAATTGACGAGGCCGGAACGGTGAGTATTGCGGGCACATTTTCAGATGCCGGCATCGAGGACGGGCACCAGGTGCGGGTGATCTGGGGCGACGGTTCACCCGATTCGATCCTGAATCTGGCAGCGGGTGTCACGGCATTCGGCGGAAACAGTCTGACGCATCAGTACCTGAATAATCCCTCCGGGGCATCGACATATACAATTCAGGTGGAAATTTCTGACCTCGATAATTCGCTGGCGATGGGATCTGGCAGCACATCGGTCACGGTTAGCAACCTGGCGCCAGTGGTAAGTGCCCTGAGGGTGGTACGGGCGGACGGGCAGAGCGGTGTGATTGCCGAAGGCGATGCAGTCACGGTCACCGGCTCATTCTCGGATGTTTCACCACTCGATCGTCATACGGTGATGATAAACTGGGGAGATGGTCGCCAGAGTGCCGCGACCGTGGATGCCACGAATCGCACCTTCACTGCGACCCACGTGTACAATGACAACTACGAGGCTGCGGCGATCACGGCCACAGTGACGGACGGTCAGTATTCCGGCAGCGTCTTCAATGCTGACGGAGGCGAAGCGACGAGCGGGGCTGTTTTCCAGACAGTGACCAACGTTGCGCCGACAGTCGTGATTGCCCCAGTGGCAGGATCCACTCCAACAGTCACTCAGCTGACGGTTGATGTCGTGGATCCCGGGCTGGATGACCTCTCGACGCTCAGTTATTTGTGGGAGATCAACGGGAGCGATGGCTACGAAACTAAGGGGACGTCCCGGATTCTGACCTTTGATTCCACTGAGTATTACGCACCTTTGATACGAGTCACCGTGCAGGACAAGGACGGTGGTTCGGGCACATTTACGGTTGTTGCGATCTTTGGAACGACGGCCAGTGAGACGATCACAGTCTTTACGACCAGCTTTATGCGGAGTGACAGCGGGTCCGGTGATCCAGACGGAGGGAGTGCTCCGGCGGCGCCAATCGGTGGTGGCTTTACATGGCCAAACCAGATCCTGGTACTTGGGTTTGGTGGCGAAGACCTGCTGGATGCATCGAATCTGCCCTCGACGCACCTTGCGATCCTCGATGGTGGGCAGCAGCAGGACTATCTGATCGGTGGAGCGGGCGCTGACATTTTCTACCCCAACGACGGCAACGACTCGGTAAATGGTGGGGATGGCGACGATAAGTTTGTGTTGACTCCGAACAGCACCCTGACGGTCTTTGACACCTCTGGCTTTAACACATTGGATTTCAGTCGCTCTGCCTTTTCTGACGGTTCCGGAATCACATTTGACCTGACGAAAATTCGTAATTCGGGACTGCCGGATGCGGATCTCGACGCACAGGTGGTGTCGACCGTGGGAACGACGCACGTCGTCGCGGCATTTGGCACATTCCAGCAACTGATAGGCAGCACTTATGGCGATTCACTGACGGCGAGAAGCGGGGCGGCCGTCTATGGTGGGGCGGGCGCGGATACGATGTACGTGGGAAGCAACACCACGGGAGTGACGCTGAACGGTGGCGCGGACGACGACTTACTGATCGTCAGCGGTACAGACATTTCGGGGCTGACGTTTGGCGGTGATGACGGCCTGGACGTCATGCGGAATCTGGGAACGATTACCGATCTGACTTTTGGTGGCGGCGCCGATGATGACATTCTGGAGAACACCGGCAGTATTGCTGGAACCCTGATTTTCGGCGGCGACGATGGCCTCGATATTCTGACAAATACCGGCAGGATCGGAGTATTGAACTTCAACGGCGGTGCGGATGACGACATTTTTATCAACAACGGTTCGGCAGCGACGCTCCTGACGTTCGGGGGTGATTCGGACATTCTGCTCAGCACCCCTGGGGAAATCGGGACTCTGGTGTTTTCCGGCGACAGCGGCGCGGACATTTTTGCCAATCTGGGGACGATCACGACTCTGCTCTTCACAGGCGGCGCAGACGACGACGTGTTTGTGAATGTGGGCGCGATGACGTCGCTGAATTTCGGTGGTGACGATGACGTTCTGTTGAGTAATAGCGGGACTGTCGGCACGATCGGAACGCTCAGGTTCAGAGGCGACGACGGAGCGGACGTGCTGAAGAATCTGGGTACGATCACCTCACTGGTATTCGTGGGTGGTGCCGATGATGATGTGTTGTCTAATCTCACCGGAGGTACATTGGCCGAGCTGAACTTCGGTGGTGATGATGGCAGTGACCTGCTGCGCAATGAAGGCATGATTTCGGATTTGGTGTTCAGCGGCGGCGCGGACGACGACATCCTGCTGAATACATCCGGCGCCACGGTTCTGGGCCTGGAATTCGGCGGAGATGACGGCAGCGATCTGCTGACAAACCACGGTTCCATAGATGGACTGACGTTTACCGGCAATGCTGACGACGATGTGCTGACAAACTTCGGAAGCCTGACAGGGTCACTGCTGTTCATTGGTGATGCCGGTGCTGACATTCTTCAGAATTCAGGATCACTCGCGACACTGACCTTCTCCGGTGGTGCGGACGACGACATTTTCGTCAATCTGGCTTCCGGCGAGGCGGGGGGAATTACATTTGCCGGCGATGACGGAATTGATGTGTTTCAGAATTCCGGCGATGTCATCACTCTCAGTTTTGGCGGTGGAGCGGACGATGACCTGCTGGTGAATCAGGCCGGGGCTGAGATCACAACTCTTGTGTTTGGTGGCGATCGCGAGTTGGGTTCCTTCGGAAACTTATCACAAATTTCCAATTTCGCGGATGACGGCACAGACACACTGCTGAATTTCGGATCTGTCGGAACACTGACGTTTTTCGGTGGCGCCGACGACGATGTCCTTGTCAATCAGCTCACGGGAACAGTGACAACACTGAGCTTCGGAGGCGACGATGGCCTGGATAGTCTTCGCAACACGGGTCTCGTCACAACTCTGACTTTTGCCGGCGGTGCGGACGACGATACGCTGATCAATACCGGCACTATTTCCGGAACGCTGGTGTTTGGCGGTGACCGCGAGTTTGACTCTGCCGGAAATCTGCAGGGGATTTCCACAGCAGCGGACGATGGCGTGGATACGCTGGCGAACTATGGAACCGTGCAGACGCTGCAGTTCACCGGCGGTGCGGACGACGATGTGTTGCTGAATCAGACCGGAGCTTCGATTTCGACGCTGGTGTTTCAGGGCGACAGCGGAAGTGATGTTCTGCGCAATGATGGGCTTGTGGCAACGCTGACATTTTCCGGAGGCGCCGATGATGACGTACTGGTGAATACCGGAGCTTCGATCACCACCCTGCTGTTCGGCGGAGATGAGGGGAATGACATTCTCTACAACACCGGGGCCAGCCTGGGAACGCTCACGTTCGATGGGGGAGCCGACGATGACGTGCTGCTGAATACGGGATCCGGACTGACCTCCCTTGAGTTCGACGGAGGTGCCGATAATGACATTCTGCAGAACAGTGGAAATGGAATCACACAGCTGGTGTTCAGCGGCGATAGTGGCAGCGACATCCTGCGGAATACCGGGAATGGTATTTCCACGCTGATCTTTGGTGGTGGAGCTGACGACGACGTATTATTCAGTAGTGGAGAATTGCTGGGTGGAATTGTCTTCGGTGGCGACATCGACGAGTCGACGGGAGCCATCCTTGCAAGGACAAACGGCGGGAATGACCTGCTGATTGTGCAGGGCAGCGGAGCCGGCAGTACCGGAACGGTGATCGTATTCCACGGCGACGACGGAGCGGATGCATTCCGCTATTCAGCCAGTGGGTTCGCAGCATTGACGTTTGACGGCGGCGCTGATGATGACGTATTTCAGACCAACACGGACTACGCCACGCAGATTACCTTCTCGGGCGGCGCGGATGACGACGTGCTTGAAAATAACGGCGTCGGCGTGACTGATCTGGTATTCAACGGGGATTCCGGCAACGACACACTGTACAACAATGGAGATCAGGTGCCCGGACTGATCTTTCATGGGGGCAGCGATGATGACACACTGATTAACACCGGAGCAGAACTGACGGGGCTGGTGTTCACCGGGGATAGTGGGGCTGACGTACTGGTCAACACCGGGAGTGATTTGAGTGGACTGACCTTCAACGGTGGTGCCGACGATGATGTTTTCCAGAACAGCGGCACCAGCCTGACACAGTTGACATTTTACGGAGACGCCGGCGACGACCGATTTCTGAACCGAGCAACTGCCGTGCAGTTGACTGACGCGGTGTTTTACGGTGACGCGGGCGGCGACATCCTGTTGAACTACGCTGGCGGAGTCACGGATCTGACGTTCACAGGCGGAGCGGACGACGACATTTTTCAGAACAGTGGTGTCAGCGTCTCGGGGTTGCTGTTTGAGGGTGGCGCCGACGACGATGTCTTTCTGAATCAGTCAGCCGGGTCCATTACAGACCTGACGTTTGGAGGCGACGATGGCGGAGACACGCTGCTGAATACAGGCGCCATCATCGACCTCATTTTTGGCGGGGGAGCCGACGACGACATACTGCTCAACCGGGGAACTGTGACAACGCTGATTTTCGGAGGCGATCAGGAGCTGGCTTCCGGAGGATTGGGCGCTGTCATCGACGCTGCGGATGATGGCAGTGACACTATGCTGAACGACGGTGCAGTGACGGTCCTGCACTTTTCCGGCGGGGCTGACGACGATTTGCTGGTGAGTAATGGACCGGTGGGGACTTTGACGTTTGAGGGAGGGGCTGACGACGACACACTGCAGAACAACGGACAGGTGGTCAGTCTGCTGTTTGAAGGCGGTGCCGCCGACGACGTCTTTTACAATAATGCCGACGGAGCCGGATCGCTGGTCTTCCGTGGCGATGATGGTGCAGACACTTTCGTGAACAAGGGCAGTGACGTATTGGTTCTCACGTTCACAGGCGGCGCTGACAGCGACACACTGCGAGTACATGGCTCGGAGATTGGCACGCTGGTGTTTGAAGGTGGTGCCGACATTGCGGGCGACTCGTTCCATTACAATGCCACGGGCGGTGCCGGCAGCAGCGTGACATACAATGCCGGTCCGGGTGATGACTACTTCGCCTGGCGTGGATCGGCGGACACGTTGACCTACAACGGCGGAGCTGGCGCGGATCAGGCGATTATTCTGGGAAGCGGCAACCTGACACTCGATGGCGGGACCGGGAACGACACCTTTTACTTCCAGTCCAACCCGCAGGCAGACGTGCAGCTGGTCGAAACGTATGTCGGGGTGAGTGATGACAGTCAGGATACCCTCGACTTCAGTGCCTTCTCGGGCGGGGCACTGAACCTTGACCTGCGGCAGATCGTGAAGCAGTCACAGAGTAGTCTGTTTGCGATCACCTTGTCTGACGGGCTTGGGATAGAGAACGTCACAGGAACTCCGCTGGCAGACGTCATTTCCGGCAACGGTCGCAACAACATGATTTCCGGAGCGCGATATAGGGACGGATTTGGCGGAACGGCTGCGGGATCCCGTGGAACAACGCAGTGGGTTCTGCTGGACTTTGATACATGGACGGACGCCGGCGAGCACGTGTACACGGCTGACGAGCGTCTGGCCATTGCCACGCGAATCGAGTCTGTGTATCGGGGGCCCGACTCCCTCGCTCCCTGGTTTGATGTCCGGGTCGTGTTAAACCGAAGTGAGATTCCGGTTGCCGATGGACAATTTGCCCTGATTGACTTCAACCGTACACCGGACTTTGGTCGTCCCGGTGGATTGGCCAGTGAAATTGATCCGGGAAACCTCAACTATGGTGGTACGGCCGTTGTGCAGGTCAATGGACTGCTTGGCGGAGTGATCACTGCGGAGGACATCAGTGAGGAAGGTGGGGATGCCGGGCAGGACAAGGCGGACTTGCGCCCCGTCGGCGACGAAGAGATCGGGGCGAGCAAGCCGGCAGCGACCAGTGAGAACTTCATTCTGTTGTCTGCGAAGATTGGGGCCCATGAACTGGGACACCTGATCGGGCTTCGGCATCAGGACAGCTTCGGGCCAATCGGCTTTGGTCTGCATGATCCACCGGGAAGTGCCGCTTACAAGCCAGTGTATGCCGGCCCGGTGGCAGGGGTCGAGACCTTTGATCATCTGATGGGCTCAGGTGCATCCGTAGGCTCTGATCGCTTCAACGACCTGAAGGACCTGTTCTTTGGCGAGCGGGAACTGATCAAACTGGGATATGCGTTCAGTGACGTCACCGCCACGGTGACGGACGAAGCAACGGCAGCACACTCAACAGCCGCGACCTCACAGCCGCTGACACTTGCCACAGTAGACGTCCCCAACACTCTCACACGAGGCCTGAACGCGTCACGGGCGTTGTATGTGCAGATGCAGTCCGTTGAGGGCACGATTGCGGTAGACAGTCATACTGGTAAAAGTGAGAACGACTGGTACAGCTTCACGGGGACTGCAGGCACGATTCTGAACGTCGAGGTTTATTCCAACTCACTGGTCCGCTACGGAACGGGCGTGGATGACTACGTCGATTCCATCACGCGGGTCTGGTACGAAGAGGCTGGCGTGCTGACTCTGGTGCCATTTTACGGCAGCGAAGCGGTGAATGACGACATCTTCGAACCAACGGATAGCTCGATTGTCGACCTCGTTCTGCCTCGGACGGGGACGTACTACATCGAAGTGGACACTTTTTCCCGCGATCCGGCAGATCCGCTCTTTGATCCGACGCATCCGAGTAGTCCGCTGAACCCCGTGAATCCGGGAAACATTCTGAGTTACCCGGAACTGCTGGATCGATTTCTGGATACGCGAGACGACACGGACACGGGGAGCTATCTCCTGTTCATTTCGGGATTCGCCAGTGCAAGTGCGACGGACGGAGTCGACACGATCGTGGGTTATGGCGGGATTGACACCATCGATGGAGGCAGTGGCGACAGTTACGCGCTCAGTCTTGATCCGGGGGCCATGGCGACCATCACAGAGGGATCCGGATTTTCGCGGACTCTGACGCTGGTGGATCGGGCTGCAATCAGCTGGTCCGGCAGTACAGTCAATTACGGCGACGGTTCCGGAGATCAGCCGCTGGCTGTGGATTCTTCGGGAACATTCGTGCTGGACCACATTTATGCGGATGATGGTCTCTGGACTGTCACCATGAATATTCAGGACGACATTGGTCAGACATTGACGAGCACACTCCAGGTCAGTGTGAGCAATATAGCCCCGACCATCCTGACATTTTCAGGTCCGTCGACAGTGGATGAACGCAGCACACAGACATATTCCTTTACCGCATCTGATCCGGGTGCTGATACCTTCGTTGTCGAAGCCATCAGTGGTGGCAGCCGAGGCATCGTATCCAACGTGCAGTTGAATACAGCAACCGGAACCGGCACGTTTGACGTGACCTTTTCCGCCGGCAGTGGTACGACCGTACTGTCGATAACTCTGCAGGACAGTGATGGAGCCAGCAGTGGCAGCGCGACGTTGACGGTCACGGTGAACAACATCAATGATGCTCCGACGGGGGTCGCGGTTTCCGCTGCCACGATCGCCGAGAACTCGGCAACACAGACCCTGATTGGGACGTTGTCAACAACGGATCCGGACACCAGTGACAGCTTTGCCTACACACTGGTCAGTGGAACCGGGTCTGACGACAACACCAGTTTTCTGATCGACGGCAGCACACTGAAATCGAATGCCGTTTTTGATTATGAAACGCGGTCTGTGTATTCAGTACGAGTCCGTACAACGGATGCCGGAGGGCTCTGGTATGAGCAGGTTCTGGCAATCACCGTGACAGATGTCGATGAAGATCTGACGCCGCCTGTCAGCCGGATAACGACCCTGCCGAATGCCACCAGCACTTCCACAATTACACTGACAGCCACGGGCAGTGATCCAGGCGCGAATGCCACAGGAATTCAGGAGTATGCCTTTTATTATTCCACCGGCGGAGCGTTCAGCCTCGCTGGTACGGCTCCGGCTTCGTCACCGACGATCGCCTTTGTTCCTGTGGCCAATACCACGTACTGGTTTCGCAGCCTTGCCAGGGACAACGCCGGAAATCAGGAAACAAAGACAACTTCAGACACCTGGACACGCGTTGGCGACATTACTCCTCCCAGCAGCACCGTCACGGCCGTGAGTTCCAATTCAAGTGGAAAGATCTCCCTCCAGATCAGTGGAACCAAACAGGGTGGCGCAAAACTCTCGGAGTTTGACGTGTATGTCATGCTGGACGGAGCGGCAGCTACGCTGATCGGTACCTGCACCGCCACCTCGTCCGGGGTCGGACAATTCCTCGGATCCATGTCGTGGCAGGGGAAACTGGACGGCGTTTCACACACCTACAGCTTCTACTCGCGGGCCAGGGACCTGTCCGGCAATGTTGAAGCAGCTCCAGTGGGGAGTGATGTGTCATTGACAGCCACCTTTGCGGCGGCGTCACTGACGGCCACGGGCATTGATGTCCAGAACGGCGCGAATCAGCGTTCCTATGTGCGATACCTGGACGTACTGTTCAGCGACGACCCATCGGCCCTGCTGGCGACAGGTCGCGTAGCAGTGGAACGATTTTCCATCAGCGCCGCGTCGGCAGCTGCCGGAACCGGATCCGCCGTGACCGGATACTCGGTGGCCCGGTCCGGGAATAACCTGAAGCTTGATTTTGGTACCTCTGGCCTTGGTGGACAGCAGCAAAACGGCGACGGTTTCTATCGCATACGTCTGGATGTGAACGGTAATGGCGTATTCACTGATTCCGGCGATGCGGCGTTTGAGTTTTTCCGCTTGTTTGGAGATGCCGACGGGAACGGAACAGTGGATGTCGCGGATACCAATCTGATTTCGTCTCAGGTGGGCCGCTCCGGGGCTAATCTGGACGGGGATATTGACGGCAATGGCCTTGTCACGATCACGGATCGCACGCATTCCATTCGCCAGCGGGGACGAAAGTTGCTGGGGTGGATGTGGTCACTGCTTGACGACTGACAAAGTGCTGTCGCGGTGCAGAAAGACAGATACGGCTCCGGAATGCCGAACAATGGCAAAGACCCGCAGGGCATTCCGGGGTCCCCCCAATCCGCGTCAGCAGCGGCATCGAATGCACGTGCACGTTTGACCAAACAGGCCGAACAGCAGCCATGCGACAGCCGTCCAGTCTTCCATCCTCCGCATCATCCGGCCAGTGAACTGTCCTCCTGAACCTGAGCGGCGGCCGTCGAGAATCCGGTCGCATTAAGCGGATTTCCGTGAATTTAACGCTGCGACCGGTATTTTTTCCGGATTCAGGAGGCAACTGTCTGTTTTCTGGTGGAAAGTGAATCAGAAAGACACTCCGATCTCATGAACTTCCCTGATGGAGTGTCTTCCGTGTAGTATTCCAACGAAGGCGCTCGGTGCGTGAGCGTGTGTTGGCACGGACTAAAGTAGTCAAAACAGGAGCAGTTCGATGAAGTTGCCACACCAGCAGAAGCCAGGATCGGACTCCGCAGCGGCGACCGGCGTGGACAGTCTCCTGTCGTCATCGCTCAATGACGGAACGATCATTACGACACCGGACAGTCAGGCCACCTTAATCCAGTCTGATGCCGACACACTGGCGGACGAGGGAGTTGGTGGACGCACTGCAGCGGTACCTACACCTCAGTCGCTTGGTCGTGACGAACGAACGGGGACAAAGCACGCCCGGGATCGCACGATGCCACCTGCAGGCGCGGCCGAATTTCAGATCAGCGGATTGAATTCGCAATTGCAGCCGGATTCAGCCGCTGTCACCGCCGATCCGTCGGCCACACTGATCTCGGGGCCTCAGGCGGTGCAGGATCTCGAAGATCTGCTGGAGACCCTGGTTGAAGGTCAGGAACGCACCAGTGAATCCGGGGGCGGTGCCGCAGGTCTGGTGATTGGCGACTATCAGGTGCTGAGTGAGCTGGGCCGGGGCGGGATGGGGGTTGTCTACAAGGCACGTCACCGTAAGCTGAATCGAATTGTCGCCTTGAAGATGATCCTGCATGGCAAGCACACCGGGGGCGAATCCCTGCGACGCTTTCTGGCTGAAGCTCGTGCCGTGGCTCAGATGCAGCATCCCGGCATCGTGCAGATTTTTGACATCGGTGAGCATCAGGGGCTGCCTTACTTTTCGCTGGAGTACGTTGCCGGGAAGGACCTGCTGCGGGATCTGGATGGCAAACCGACAGCTGCGATCAGGGCTGCTGCCATGGTTGAAAAGCTGTGTGCGGCCATGCAGTACGCTCATGACAATGGCATTCTGCACCGGGACCTGAAGCCGGCCAATATTCTGCTGGATGGAGAGGGGCAACCCAAGATCACGGACTTCGGACTGGCTAAGGAAATCGATGGCGAGGGATCGACAGCGACCAACGAAGGGACGATCATGGGGAGTCCCAGCTACATGCCCCCGGAGCAGGCTCGTGGTCGTGTAATGGAACTATCACCACGCTCCGATCAGTACTCACTGGGAGCCGTTCTCTATCAGATGCTGACCGCGCGTCCGCCGTTCATCACGGACCGAGTGATGGACACCGTCATGCAGGTCATCAACAACGAGCCGGTAGCGCCTCGGGAACTGCAACCGGGCATTCCGGTGGACCTCGAAACAATCTGCATGAAGGCCCTGCAGAAAGACCAGGCTGCGAGGTACGAGAACTGTGCGGCGATGGCTGCGGATCTGCGTCGCTATCTGGCTGGCGAACCGATCCTCGCGCGTCCGGTAAGTCGCCTGGAGCGGGCGTGGCGCTGGTGTCGTCGAAATCCGGGCATCGCCATCCCATCTTCGCTGGCAGGCCTGTTTCTGGTGGCCACGGCTGTGGTGGCAACGTGGGCGTGGTTGGCCACCTCAGCGCAGGCGGCAGTGATCACGCAGCAGAAGAAACAGGTTGAGCAGCAGCGGGATGAGGCAGAACGCCAGCGGGAGATCGCAGGGGATGAGCGGGATGAAGCCAAACGGCAGCGAGTGATCGCAAATCAGCAGAAGGTGCTGGCCGAGGAGAATGCAGAACTGGCTCGTCGGCAGGCCATGCTCGCACTGCAGAACATCCAGTTTGTACTGACCGAGTTTGATGCATCGCTGAAGAAGCAGCCGGGGTCCAATGCTCTGCGAATCTCCATTCTGGAAACGGTCTCAAAGAAGTGGGATGAGCTGAATCTGGAGCTGACAGGGGGTATTCGGGGAGAAGCCATTCCAACACTGATGGCTCTGCGTCAACAGATCGCCACGGCGTTTTATGAACTGGACCAGCTGGAGGCGGCAGATCGTGAGTATGCGCGTCTGTACGAGATGGCTGGCGAGCGTATTGGGATCAAGGGGAGAAATGACGCCACCCGAACCAACCTTGCCAAAGTGGGCATGGCATGGGCACCGGTCAAGCGAAGGATGAGCGGCGATCCCGGGGCGGCGATGAAACTGCTGCAGGACTCGGTGGTGCTGGTACGGGAGTGTATTCAGGATCCGCAGCCACAGCCGGGCAGTCCCTCACAGAATGACATTCTGGAACTACTCGCAGCGCTGGTGCAGAACGTCGGCGTGGAACATCTCGAACAGGGCCACCTGCCCGAGACAGCGCAGGCGTTTGAGGAAGCGTTGTCGACGATGGCCACGGTGCTGAACAATATCCGGTCAGAGCCCGGGTTTGCAGAGCTGAATGACGACGCGAAGGACAGCCGCACTGCTGGCCGACAGATCAGTCACGACAAGTCAGCTCTGGGCCTGGCCTACATCATGATGCGGCTGGGAAAAACGGATCGATCGCTGGAGTTGTATGAACAGGCGATTACTGGTCGGCGGGAAATCTTTGATCGACGGCCGAACATGCTTCCACTGAAGCTGGAACTGGCTGGTCATCTGGGGAACTACGGGCAGTCGCTCTTGTGGATTCAGCAGTTGGAGAAAGCCGACCCGATTGTTCGGGAATCGGTGAAGCTGTATGAAGAGGTGTTTGCCGCGGATCCGGAAAAGGCGGACTACAAACGTCAACTGACGACCGCGCTGTATCGCATGGGCACCCTGCGGGATCTGCAGGGGCAGTCTGTTGAGTCGCTCAGTCTGTTTGAGAGATGCCGACAGTTGCGTGAAGAACTTACGAACGGATCTCCGGACGAGAAGAACAAAGTGAATCTGATGCTGGCCGAAGCAAGGGTCGGTCGGATTGAAGCCGCGAAGAAACTGATTGACGAACTTGGGGCCAGCGAAAGCAAAAACGGAGAGCTGCATCTCGAGCGAGCCCGCGCACTGGCGCAGTTAAGTCTTCATGTGGAAGAGGGTCAGAAGGCTGAATACGTTGAGGGGGCTCTGACCGCGCTGGAACGTGCGGCCGAGGAAGGCTACCGGGACCCCTTCCGGGTGAACGCCGAGGCCGATCTGACACCGGTCAGAGAACAGGAGCGGTTCAAAGCGGTTGTGGCACGATTGCAACCGGCACTGTGAACAGCAGTGACGTTGGCTACATCGGTTTGGCGAGACCCCTGGTCCGGGTTTTGAAAGCAGCGGTGCGTACGCAGGAACGAGCTACGGGAAAGTTTGCGCCGCACCCGGCAATCCGTCGCAGTAGTCCTTGTGAACCGGGGAGTGCCATGTCTGGGCGATAGGTCTGTTGCGCGGGGCAAGGGCTTGAGTGGTGCGGGAACAGAGCGGATGCAGTCAGGGCCGTAAGAAAAACGGAGTACGCCAAACTGAATAGCTGAAAAATCCGAAAAAACGGCACATTCGGTTTCCTGGGTACAACAGGAAGAGTAAAACGCATTGAGACGACGGCGTGCCCGTTTTCAGAGGGTAAATCAGCAGGGACCTCCGGGGTCAGCTAAAGACATCATGTGCTTGCGTGGCGTATTTTCGGGGGTGGGGCCTTTCTCCGCGGTACGGAACGGCTCAACCAGTCGGTTCTGGAACCGTCCGGTCGTTTCCCGGAAAATGAAAATTCAGCTCTGTTCTGCGTCAATTCTGCTTGAAAAGGCTGCTGGGATGTTCAGGCCATTTTTAATCGCGCTGATGCTGCTATGCGTTACGGATCGCGCGATTGCGGACATCATCGTAACGGTGCAGAGCGGCACAATTGCAGAGGGTGGTACGGGCTATGTCGATGTCTATGCTCGCTCAACGGGCACTGA
>JBDKIW010000211.1:0-10683 GCA_039796955.1 Planctomycetota bacterium | reverse complement strand
GTCCCCAGTTTCTGCAGGAGTGACTTGACCAGCCCATCCTGCTCGTCCAGCAACGACTTCAACAGGTGCAGTGGACGCAGAAAACGATGCTGCTTCTTCTCTGCCAGTTCCTGTGCCCGCTGAATTGCTTCTCCAGCCTTAACCGTGAGTTTGCGAGGATCAAAAGCCATACTGCTGACTCTCCTGCCAGGGTGTCTGAAGTCGTCACGCGTCTCCGGTCGTTGTTCCCACGACACAGGCCCCGCCGTTGCTGGTTGGCATGTCTGGAGACTGGACCGCGGATCACACCGTATCCAGTCATGGGACACCGCCTTTCCGAAGGCCGTCCCATCCAGTCAGAATCCCTGCTTCGGCAAGCCCCGGGTGCGAACCGGGCGAAGTCTGTCACGGGCGAGTCCGCACAGTCGGATGTGCCGAGTTCACCTGTGACAGGTGCCGTAACAGCAAAGCGAATGGCATACCGATCCGGGAAACTTCTTCGATTCGCAGTATTTTTGCGTCGAATCCCCCCGGAGATGCCTGAGGTGGTGCCATTTTGGCACTGCTTGGGATTTTTGGTTGTCGGTGAGTTGTTGCCAAAATGGCGGCTTGTGGGCGAGAAAGGGGGGGCTTGAAAAAAGGGGTCAGGAACCAATAATGCGGAGCACCCTTCGGGCCTTTAGGCTATTGGTTCCTGACCCCTTTTTTCAAGCTGCGGAGCACCCTTCGGGCCATTTGGCTATTGGTTCCTGACCCCTTTTTCTCACCCTGTCCTAGCGTTTGTCTTCCGGGACCGGCAGGAAGCGTCCGCCGCTGAGGAACATTCCCTGATCGCAGGGCGTACACCATTCGATGCGGACGCGGTAGTAGAATTCGCGGGTTTCGCTGGCCATGTGCACATAGACCTCACCGGGGGAGATGGCACCACGGTGCAGCAGACCAATCCCGTTGCGGCTGATTTCACGAGTGATCGCGGGAATGATGTTGCCGCGCTGGGTCCGAATCTCGGCCGGGACCGACAAGTCCAGTCGTTCTACCACGCGGGAGTTCGGGGCATCCGGCTTTTCAAGACTTTCCAGAATGCGACGCAGATCTTCTTTCGTCGGACGGGCCCATGGATCCGATGACATCAGTTACTCCAGTCAAGTCGCACTTCCGTCTGTGGCGGAAATGCCAAACGTGTGACCAGGTGGTAGGGTAAGCCCGCGTGATTTTTGGAAAAACAGCGGGATTTCCACCGAAAATACTGGTCTCCTGCAGTAACCTAGTACGCCATTGGAGTGTGCACCAGATTTTCCTCGAAAAGTCTGCTGATTCAGCTTTGCGCACTGGCTGTCACCGGCGTTCCTGTGCGACGTCGGGAGGGCAGAAACAGCAGGCCGACAACGGCCAGCCCGGCTGCGATGGCGACCCAGCTGCGAGTCGAGAGCCGTGCTGCCGGCGCTGTGGCCTGCGGAGTTTTCGCGGGTGTCGCAGTGTCGGCGTCGGGCAGCGACACTTCCGGAATCGCCGAGCCTCGACGTTCATCGGGTTCAGGCCGCACACCTGGTGTGGGGACCGCAGCTGGATTATCAGCCCCGGGCTGTTCCAGTTCGCCCGAGACGAACGGGTCGGCGACGGATTGCTGACCACGATTGCCGTTTGTCCCGGAGACGTTGCGGACTTTCGCAACTGCTTTTCCGGGGGCTGGCGCTTTCAAAGCTGCTGTGGGGGCGAAGACTTCATCTTCAAGCCACTGATCTTTTCCGACGGTGTTTTCTGCCGTCACGGATTCGTCCGTCAGGGCGACCTGACGAATGTTTTTCGCGGCACCGCGGCCTGAGGACGCTTTGACGGCCGGGCGCGAGGCCTGCCACTGGAAGTCGCTGTTCTCAGCGGCATCTTCCGCAGCGGATTTCCGCACTGTGGGCTGGTCAGCTTCTGGATCTGCTTCGGCAGAGGTGGAGGATGCGAGGGCATCTTCGAACAGGTTGATTTGCGTGTCGGCCCGCTTCGTTGCACTCGCGGCGGACGCCGCTCGATCGCTCCGCCCAGTGGTGCCAGCACCTTTGGGTGGCGTTGTGGTGCGTTTCATGCGGGTTGAGGTTTCTGACTGCGACTGCTCGTCCTGCGGCTCATCCACTTCGGCCAGTTCGAACGCCGCTTCGGTCACCTCTTCAGTCACCTGATCTGCTGTGCGAGAACCTTTGTCTTCAAGCTCTTCGAAGAAATTATCAATTTGTGCCACGCGTTCGGAGGCGTCTGTCCGGGCCTGCTTTGCGGCCGCGGCACTGCTGTCGACGATGGCCTCTCTGGAACGTTGCGCCCGGGCTTCCGCATCGACTCCTGCTTTGGTCACAGTTTCGCGCGCTGTACGTGCTTTCCTGCGGAAGTCGCCAGAAGCCAGCAACTCCTCCAGCTGGACAATCTTCTGACGTTCCAGTTCCGCGCGTCGGTCGGCTACCGAGCGTTCGCCGGCCTTCAGGATCAGCGGTTCGGCAACTTCCAGTTCCTCGGCTCCGTGCAGGGAGTCCGTGTCGGACGATTTGCGAGGTCGGGCGGTGATTTTCGGTGCCTCGTTTTCATCCGCGTCATCCCGGACTGCGGATGCTCTGGCAATCCTGTTTTTGCTGGCAGTCGTATCGCCGGGTTCTTCCTCGTCTTCTTCTTCCATGGCGGCAGTGCGAACTTCGTCAGCCTTCGCCGCGGCCTCTTTTCCTGCTGGCAGAAATGGATCGGTCACCTTGTCGGGGTTACCACCGAACGGATTCTTCCAGAACCCGGTTTCCCTGCTGGCGGTTTTTGATTCAGGGGCTGTGGCGGGAGTTGTCGTTTCGCTGTCGCGTTTGAAGGGATTCCACGAAGCTGTTTTGGTCTCCGCTGACTTCGCTGCAGCGGCAGATTCTGCCGATGCTGCGTCTTTCTTTGCGTCCAGTTCTTCCAGTGTGTGGAATTCGCTGCGCTGATTCTTCGCAAACAGATTTCGAAAACCACTGGCAGAACAGCCGCATTGACTCAGCACAACAGCCGTAATGCTCAACCCTGCGATCTCTCGTGCAAACTTCATCCGATCACCTGTTTTGATGACCCAGCAAAAGAGCTTTCGCCGTCCATGCGAAAGACTCTGAGGGTTTCGAACGTATCGGCAATCGGCCTTACAGGGAAAAATCCGGCTGTACGGATTGTTCGGATTTCTGGGCTCTTCCGGTGAGTTGGTTCTGGTTTCGGAATCCAGGTGGTCTGGGGTATCTGTGTTGATTCGGTGGTTTTGGCCTCGCAGCGGGCCGAGTCTGGCCGTGTTTTCCTGCCGACGTGTTGGCGTGGACCTGCGACCTGAAGGGCGGTTGAAGGGCACTTCATGGAGATCGGCGATGCACTATCGGCAGTGGGGGGACGGCGTCGGTGGGAGTGTGCGGGTGAGCATTCAAGGGCTGGCAGTGAGGTTGTGGAGCGTTGCGCGTACCACAACCCCAGCTTGCCGGAAGCCTCAGATTCGCAGATGTTCCAGGGCCTGTTTTGCGGTCATGATGTAGCCGACGTAAAACGGTCCGAATTCGGCGTACTTCGCAGAGGCGCGATCGAATCTCATGGAGTACACGATGTCCTTGACGTGTTCCGGGGAGCGGCTCCACAGGGTTACGCCCCATTCCCAGTCGTCGAAACCGGTGGAGGCGGTGATCAGCTGGGAAACTCGACCGGCAAAGCGAATCCCGGAGGTGGCGTGTTCGGCCATCAGGTCACTGCGAACGCTGAAGGGTTCGGTGTACCAGTTGGCCAGCGGGTGCCGAATCTTGTTCATCGGGTAAAACGTGACGACGGGGAACGGTGGGATTTCCGGATACAGGCGTTGCTGATTCATTGCCGGAAGTCGTTGCTGGTAGGCATTCAGTTTTGCCTGAAAGGCCGGATCGGAAGGCAGTGTGCCTTCCCGCTGCAGGCGTTCTGCGTATTGTTCGGCTGTTGGCACGTATTCGCTGACTTCGGTGATCGAGACGAATGACCAGGCCGCTTTCAGCACGGGGCCCAGTCGACTGGCGCGCAGACGCTGAGTGATGGCGTCGATTTTCAGTGGGTCGGGGTCCATCATCATCAGCCCGAGGTCAGCTTTGTGTCCGGACACGACTGAGACCTGCAGGCGGGCCGGCGCGTCAGGTGAGGCCGGGTCGAGGATTTCCTGTACTTCAGCGCGGCCGAAGGCGATGTCGGCAGGTACGAGGGATTTAAGGGCCTGCTGATCCACCTGGTAGTACATGTGCAGGCAGTGCCAGCCTTCAGTCATTCGAACGGTTGGGTCAGGCAGTGGGGCTGAATGTCCATGGGGGCGTTGCACGATCGTGAGCTTTCTTTACTGAGTCAGGATTTGATGTCTTGAACTGTTGATATCCGGGGCACCTGCAAACGCTGGCCGAAGAGTTTTCGGGGGCGGACTGCAATTTTGCCAAAGAGGATCAGTGGGTTGTCGGTTGTGTCTGAAACAGCGATCCGTGTTCCTGAAACAACTGCAGCAACAGCCGTTCCAGTTTCTGTCCACCTTCGCCTGCAACGGCCACGATCTTTGCAATGTCCGCGGGTTCCAGTGCGTCCGGCAGGCACATATCGGTGACGACCGAGAAGGCAAGCACCTGCATGCCGGCATGAGTCGCTGCGATACACTCCGGGACTGTCGACATGCCAACCACATCTGCGCCCAGCAGTTTCAGCATCCGATACTCCGCACGCGTTTCCAGATTGGGGCCGGGCACTGCGGCCAGTACGGCCTTGTGGGCCGCGATACCCATTTTGAGTGCTGTCTGGCGAGCGACTTCGATCAGGCGTTGATTGTAGGGCTGACTCATGTCCGGGAAGCGTGGTCCGAGGCGATCATCGTTAATGCCACGCAGCGGGTTGTCCGGCATCAGGTTGATGTGATCTTCAAGAATCACAAGATCCGCCAGCTGGAAGTGCGGATTCATGCCGCCGACGGCACTTGTCAGGACGAGGGTCTGTGCCCCCAGCGCACGCATGACGCGCACCGGAAAGGTGACTTGTCTCAGGGAATACCCTTCGTAGTAATGGAAGCGTCCTTCCATCGCCATCAGGGGAACGCCCTGCAGGGTCCCACACAGCAGTTTTCCGGCGTGAGACGGTGCGGTGGAGTTCGGGAAATGCGGGATTTCGGAATACGGAATCTCGGCTTCCACCTGGATCTTTCGGGCCAGTCCCCCCAGTCCTGTACCAAGGATTAGTCCGGCGCTGGGAGTGCGTTGCCAGCGTGCTTTCAGAAACTGTGATGCTTCTGTGATCTCTTCCCACAAGCCCTGCATTGAGTCCTCCGGAATCAGAAGCCGCTTTCCGAGGGAATTGGCGGCGATTTTTTTTCAGCAGTGCGCATCACAACACATGCACCCGCGGAAAACAATCCTCGGAAGGAGTTTTGCCGGGTGCAGGTGTTTCTGCCGGACGGTGTGCTGCCACCAGCGTTCTTCGAAGTTGTTTCCGTGTGACCGGACACAGCATGGTCGTTCATCCGCGTGTCGTGACCGCAGCGGCTTCGGTCACAATAAAAAAGGCACTTCATTGCTGAAGTGCCTTGCTGAACGGCATGAGCCCTTGTGATTGAGACAGCGAGCACTGCGCTGTCATTCACAGAGGCGAGTTTGCGATCGCGTTTGATTTAGAAGTCGTCGTCTTCGCCTTCGAATTCTTCTTCGTCATCATCATCGAAGTCATCATCGTCGTCGTCATCGAAGTCATCATCTTCGAAGTCGTCTTCGTCATCGAAGTCGTCATCCGCTTCTTCTTCGTCATCGAAGTCGTCGTCTTCGTCGTCGTCGACTTCTTCGTCACCGAAATCGGCGCTGAAGTCATCGTCGTCGTCGTCGCCACGGAGTTCCGGGCTGAAGGTCACGTCCTGGTTTTTGAAGCCGACGAGCCCTGACAGGGGGAAAAGAGAGTCCTCGGTTTCGATTCTGCCTGCGTTCAGAATAAGCATGACCAGTTGCCTTTATCTTTTGTCCAGTGGTCTGTCGACTGCGGAAACTCCGCTTTGACGCGTTTGATAATCGCACATGGAATCACTTGTCAACCCTGTGATTTCCTGTGCCTGTTACAAAACCCCGCCTTTTCGCGGGTTGGAAAGATTCTGCAGCGTTTTCGTCGGAATCCAGTGTCCGTCATGAGAGAGTTTTCAGAGAAGTTCTGCAGACTTTCATGGAGGATTGTGGTCTGTCGCGGTGCGCGTAAAAACTGTGTTTCTGACTGCGCTGTTCACGTGGACCGTTTCCGCTGTGGGCGACTGCTCTGAGTCTGATCCCACAGATTAGGCGCGACCAAAACACTTGGCAACGAAAAAACCCTGTTTTCCGTAAAGCTTGTTTCTGTCGCCAGACTTCGGAATACGCTTCATTTCCATGGCAAGGGGACCTTCCTGCCACCTGCACACGCACTGCAGGTCGGAACTTCGGATTGATGGCGGATTTTATCGGGAGTTGTGGTGGGGTTTTGTGGATTATGCTGCTGGTGCGTATCCGTGAGGCTTCCGATGCCTGCCAGCGGATGTGTGCGATGGTCCTCAGGGCAGCTGCACCCGCAGACGTTCTCCCGATGTCGCGATGCTTTGTTCCGTCCACTGGCAGAGGTCCGGTCGATCCCGGCCAACGCGAATCGTGTAAGTCCCGGGAGCAAAGACCGGGGGCCGGAACATCGTGCCGTTGACGCGCAGTGTATACAGTACCTGCGAGTCAGTTTCAGAAACCACCTGAACCACGGCCTGATCCGCATTCTGAAACTGCAGTTCCGGCAACCAGCCCACCGGAATTCGCCCATCGTTCTGATCCATGCGAATCGTGACGGGCCATCCCGGAAACTGTGCTGCGTCACCATCCTGTACCTGACTGAATCGTGGCCAGCATTCCAGAGTTGCTGTGCCGGTTGATCGGCGAAAGCGGACCAGCCCGTGTCCATCGGCCCGTTGCCGTTCGTCTGCGGTGTTTTCCGGATTGGCATACGCCAGCATCGTGATGCGATTTCCGAGTCCATCATGGTAGTCGCCGGTCCACGGCAGCGGGCTGTTCGGAACGGCATTGGGCCCCGCCTGCTCATCTTCCGGGTGCCACCAGCGTCCATAAATGGTGTTAACCACGGCCGGGGCCGTAAAGGCAAAGGGACCATCACCAAAGGTATCGATTCCATGTCGAACGACGACCGCCAGATGCTGGTCGCCGCAGAGATGCAGCGCGCGGGCTTTGCGGAGTTCCACCAGTGCCGCACGGCGACCTGACTGTGGCCAGCCGTTGCAGTCCAGATCCGCCAGTAGTCGATTGTCCTGTGAGCCATGCAGGTGGACGGCACCACAGAAGGCGGTCTGGGATAGCACGCATTTCATGGAAGCGCCGGTCCAGTCTTCTGACCAGTCGCGCAGAAACGACAATTGTCGTTCGCCCAGCAGCTGCAGCCCCGGGAGATCGATGGCTGCGCGATCATAGGCCGGATCTGTAATGTGATCGGGTCGAGGCCCAAGGGCCGGAATGGTCCCTTCAGGACCGGTCTTGAACTTGCGATCTTCAAGTATGGCAAAGTCAACTCCACCCACTCGCAGCCTGGTGAAATAGACGCCAATGCCCTGCTCTACCACCTGTGGATCGACAGGGTCCGGAAGATGCCATGTCTGGCAGCGTTCGACCATCCGCACGTATTCTGCGGGGTAATAGTAGCCACCGTCAGACCCCGTGAGTTTGGCGGATTTGCGTCCTGATGCTCCCCAGAGATTCGGGTGACCGACATCATGGTCGTCCGGGATGGTGACCACGGGGCGATCACGAACAATGTCGCGAAACTGCATTCCCCATTCCAGCCAGCCAAACGTATGCTGGGTGTGGTGATACGTCTGATCCCCCGCAAAAAACAACAGGTCCGGGTCCTGTCGCTTCAGGTTTTCGATGATGGTCTCACGAGACCCCGGGGTGCGACTGGAGTTGCAGGAGAGCACGGCCACACGAACTTCGTCTCGTGGCCATGGGTCGCGACGAATGACACCGTCGAAGTGTGACTGACTGGCAAGTCGTACCCGATAGGGGACGTCCCGCGAAGCATCCCAGTTGCTGATCCGGAAGTGCGCTGTCCAGCCCGGATACACAATCGGCTGCACTGCGGCCGTCTTCCATTCGGTGCCTTCAAGAAATTCAAGAGTCACCTCACGTGGCTCTGCAGGAAGAAGAGGATAAAGCTGCGCAGTCAGCTTCAGAATCCCGTGATCATGCGTGTACAGGGCGAAGGCGACAACATCGCTGCGGTCCACCATCAGCCGCGGTGCCTGAGGTTGCCCCTTGCGTGGGCCTTTTTCAATCGTTCCCTCCCGCCACCATTCTCCCACAGCGTCGGAATCCAGTTTCGGCCACTCCGGCCCGAATGGAAGGGCATCCTCTGCGTGAGTTACCAGCACACTGGCAAATCCGAAAACGGTTGCCAGCAGCGCAGTTCTCAAGGCCACTCGTCGATCCATTTTCCGACCCCTCCCGTAACAACCACATGGTATGGTGCGACACCGACACAAGCCTGCCGCGTGCGTCGCCGGAATTGTAATCAGTTTTCCTCAGGGTGGCATGCCATTGCCGTGAAGCCAGCGTCCTCCTTCACTGGCACCGTTGCACCGGGAGGTTCCACAAGAGACGGTTTACTGAGCACAATCCCCCTCCTCCTGGGACTGCTGCGAGACGATGTTCATTCCTCGAACAGTCGCGTTTCGCTCCGTACGAAACGATCGCTCTGTCTGGATTTTACCTCGGGAATTCGGCAAACAATCACTTCTCTGAAGTCAGGCAAAAACCAACCCTGACTCTTTAGATCACCATCGTTTCGTCATCCCGGAGAGGGCCGGGCTTGGGGGCTTTATTCGTTTGCAACTGGACTATAGCGGAAGGAATTCCACTCGATTTGCAAGGTCGGCCGGGTCGTAAACCTCGGCAATGAGGCTCAAGTCCCGAACCGCCTGCCCGATCGTTATTTGAAGCTGATGTGCGTAGACCACACCGGCGAATGGCAGATTGATTTTCTGACGACGAGTGGCTTGCGTGAGCAAATCATCGTCCATTGAGAATAGAATTCGTCCCAGCAGCGTTGCGCGGTCCAGAAGATCGGGATCACTCACTTCAGCACATCCATCCTCCTGCGCAGTCAACACGTCAATCCCAGGCCGCCGCAGTCCTTCGGTAATCGACCGTCGAATTGCACATCCATAAAGAGCCGAATTGTCATGGAAGACGACCCATCTGCTTCAGCTTGAGTCGTCCCGGACTGGACAGGGATGCGTTGCGAAGTTGGTCGAACGTCTCCAGTTGCCGTTCAATCTCAACATTGAGATCCAATTCATGATCGTAATACCAGGCCAGTGCCGCATGGATCTGCGCTAACGAGAGTAATCCGTGATGCTGTTCGGCAATCCCTTCCACACTGGACCCGTGAGCCAGCCGTTCAAGAGCGATCTCGATGACCTTGATGTTGGTCTTGTCGATCCACGCAATGTTTCGCTCGTCAAGCCAAATGTGGTTGATCCTAATGACAGACATACTTGTCTCGTTCCTATCATCGCTGAGAAGCTGGTGAGGCTGTATTGCTTGTCAATTGCGATAAGTTGCAAGAGTGATTCGGGGGGCAATGCGGAACTCAGACGGGCCGAGTTCCTTGTCGCTAAGGACCTGAGCAGGAAATCTGGTTGGGCGAGCGGGGAAACGGTGGCCGCATGCACATGCAGGCTGCACTCCACCTGAAAACCATGATCTGCCTGGTTGTGAAGCGAGAGTTAAGTCTTGTCTATGCAGGACGTGGCCAGTGGAATTCCGAATGGAAGACCACAGGCTGCGAACCAGCGATGGCAGCTCGTATTCCGGCGTCAGGCCTGTTCAAATCGTCGGGGACGCTGCCAGCGCGTCGGAAAGTGCTCCTACAGGAACGCCTGCAGCTCGGCAGGAGTTTTGTCGTCCCGTTCGAGTTTGACTGCGCGTTTCTGGTTACCTTTTCGTGAACCACGAAGCGCTCGAAACGTCGTCAGAATCAAGGATGAAAAAATTCACGCTGTCAGACCGCGGCGTCGCTTCGCTCCGCGGAAGGGTGAGTACCACGGCATCCTGAACGAAAGGGCGTGACGCAGAGCCCTGCACCAGTTTCAAGTTTCTCCCGCCCATCCTGCCGCGTTCGGTCCGGGATGTCAACTGGGATCGAGATGCAGCTGTATCACTGGAGATTCTACCCGTCTTTGCGCAGATGCGTTCTGCAATGACGCGACAGAACCTCCTGACGATGATTTCTGATTCAGGGCTGGTCCCGTGGTTACTGGAACTCTGTCGTGAGCCAGCCGTCATTGAGCTGCAGGCCGGTGATTGTCAGAGGCAGCGCTTTTTCAGCGTCCGGCTGCAGGTTGATGGTGGCGTCGAGTTCCTTAGGCTGAATGCGACGACCAATCACCTTTCGCAACTGATTGGCCACTGTGATGGGAGCTGCAATCACTCGGATTGGCTTCGGTGTCAGCAGAATCTTTGCGTCCGCGACAGAGATGGCGATGGGAACCACAATCGTGTGTACGGCCACATCCGCGCGACCTTCCTGGCGGATCCCGGTTTGCAGCAGCAAGGTGAGTTCACCCTGATCGAATCGCACACGCAGGGGATCTGCGTGGCTGAAGACAAACGAGGTGGCTTTGTGATCCGGATCCTCTTCGGTCTTCGCCGGCTGATCAGCCTTTGACAGTCGGAT
>JBDKIW010000210.1:0-5295 GCA_039796955.1 Planctomycetota bacterium | reverse complement strand
GGAAGTATACGGCCTGGTCGGTCGTCCTGCATGTGCCTGAGCCACCGCGGCAATCCCACTTCGTCACGTCAGACTCACGTGCTGCCCCAAGCCGATGGGACTCACCCGCGGCGACAGAGTCTCCTGTCATCGTGAACTCGGAACCGGATTCTTGCCGGCCAGCACGTGCCTTTCCCCCTGAGAATACCTAAACTCTGTAGGCTGGTTTGTTCTACACCCTGCTTCGTGCTGCGGCGCTGCCTGCGTCCGGTCCCCCCAATGATTGCCATAAATCAACTGAAATTCTCGTATCCGGAGGGACAGTTTTCACTGCAGATCCCCAGTCTCGTCATTCCGGATCAGCAGGCCGTCGTGATCGCCGGGCCCAGTGGTTCCGGCAAAACGACGCTGCTGAACCTGATCGCGGGCATTCTGACAGCCGAGGCTGGTACGCTGCACATCGATGCAACCAACGTCATGGCACTGACTGATGCCGAACGTCGCCTGTTTCGCCTGAAAACTCTTGGCCTGGTCTTTCAGGATTTTCAATTGCTGGAGTATCTGGATGTCCTGAACAATGTGCTGCTGCCCTGTCGAATTCACCCCCAGGTGAGTCTGACGGCGGAACTGCGAGACCGGGCAAAATCGCTGCTGGTGGCGGTCGGACTTGAGCGATTGATCCGGCGTTCCGTAACACAACTGTCTCAGGGAGAACGCCAGCGAGTCGCCCTGTGCCGCGCTCTGCTGTTGTCTCCGCGAATCATTCTCGCCGACGAACCCACAGGAAACCTGGATCCGGAAAACTCCCTCCGCATGGTTGAACTGTTGCTGTCCGAGTCGCAGCGCGGCCAGGCGACTCTGGTGATGGTGACTCACGATCATTCCCTGCTGCCCCGATTTGATCGTGTGATTCCGTTCGAACAGTTTCTGCAGCGCGTTCCCGGGATTGTCGGGCAGGGAGCGAACTGATGCAGCATGCACTCTTTCTGGCCGTCCGATCACTCTGGTGGAACCGCGGGCGTTCATTGACCATCGTGTTCAGCATGGCCATCACGTTGTGGCTGCCCATGACCGTGCATCTGGCTCTGCGACAGTTTCAACGGGAAATCGCATCGCGCGCTGCAGACACGCCACTGATTCTTGGTGCTCGTGGAAGCCGAATCGACCTGGCCCTGCACGCGTTGTACTTTGAAGCACAACCTCCTTCGTCCATCACCATGGCCGCCGCTGAGTCCGTGACTGACGATGAACTGGGAACCGCCATCCCGCTGCATAGCCGATTTCGAACGCAGCCTCAGCCCGGAGTGGACGGGGTGCCGATCGTCGGTACGACAACCGAATACTTTGAATTCAGAAATCTGATCCCGGCGGCCGGCGAACTGCCAACTCTGCTGGGCGACTGCGTTCTCGGCAGCGACTGCGCTCGGCGTCTGGGATTGAACGTTGGTGACCGATTGCTGTCAGCGCCCCGCAATGCTCTCAATCTGGCTGGCGATTACCCACTGCAGATGACCATCACAGGCATTCTTCAGCCCTCAGATTCTCCGGACGATGCCGCTGTCTTCACCGATATCAGAACGGCATGGGTGATCGAAGGGATCGGACATGGTCATCAGGAACTGAACGAGCAGACAGATCCGGCACTGCTGCTGGATGATGATTCAAAGAACCAGATCACAGCCAGCATGGGAGTCCTGCCGTATCTGGAAATCAATGACGAAAACCGGGATTCGTTTCATTTTCATGGCGATGTTGCCACTTTTCCGCTGACTGCAATTCTGGTCGTACCGGCCAGTGAAAAAGCCCGAGTTCAGATTCTGGGACGCTACAGCAGCGATTCCACACTCACGCAGTGCATCCAGCCTCCTGATGTGATTGCCGAACTGCTGTCGATGGTGTTTCGCGTGGAACAACTCGTGCGAGTCTGTTCCATCGTGGCCGTCCTCGTCACCGTGCTGCTGCTGGGCCTCGTCCTGAATCTGTCCCTGAAACTTCGGGCGGCTGAAATGCAGACCATGTTCCGCCTCGGCTGCAGCCGCCTGACGATTGTGCGACTGCAGCTGGCTGAGGTCGGTGTGCTGCTGACCGCGGCCACCGGGCTGGCCGTTGTGGCGGGGTCAGTGACTTCGATGATCGCAGCGGACGCGATTCGACACTTTCTGTTTTAAGCCTGTTTTCAACCGTTGTGCAGGTCTGAGACCCGCAGCATTGTCTGCCAGGCCGGGTAGAATTACTTCGCGGCCGGATCGTTCAGACGCCGCATTTCTTCCTGCAAAAGGGCCTGCATTTCCTGCAGCGTGGTGGCATGGGCCGGATCCGTCGCCAGATTGGTCTGGTGAGGCGCCGGTGTTGATCCCGTAAACGCGATGGTCTCGGCAAGGTGATGTTCGGGGAGAAATTCTTCCGGATTGTCCCGCAGATTGAACAGCTGAGTCTGGTGCAGATTCAAAGCCGGGGCGTCCCACGTGATCAGCTTCCAGTCACCTCGGCGGACGCAGCGAATCCCGGGTTTGGCTCCACCGGAATAGGCGCCGTACAGGACGTCACGCACCGTCGGCTGACGGCCTTCCAGCACCGCGCGGAAGCTGAGGCCCTGATTCGTTTCCGGAGGCATGATTCCGGCGAAATCGCACAAAGTCGCGAGGATGTCCAGCAGATAGACGTTGCCTGCCGCACGTGTGCCGGAAGGAATCCCGGGGCCTGCAACAATCATAGGCACGCGCCATGTGTGCTGATACAGATTCTGTTTGCCCATCAGGCCATGACGACCAATCGCCATCCCATGATCAGCCGTGTAGATGATGTAGGTGTTGTCCAGTTCACCCATCTGCTCCAGACGTGAAATGACTCGACCAATCTGCTGATCAATGTTTTCACTGCAGGCGAATTCCCGCCCGAGTTCATTTCTGAGGCTGGCAACATCACGATTTCGCCAGACTCCACTGACTGCAATTTCATCCCGAACGTCCGAATCTGTCGTGTTAAACGGGTGAGCCGGGAGAGCATTGACTGGCAGTGGTGGTTGTCGGGGATTCAGTAACGGGCGAGTCGCCGGGTCACTGTGATTTGTCGCCCCGTATTTCTGCAGCAGCTCCGGTGTGCCATCACGAGTATCGTGCGGGTGGGAAAATCCAAAATGAATCAGGAACGGCCGCGAGTCTTTCATCTGCTCGCGTTCTGCAAGGTAATCGAGCACCTGATCGGCATGCCATGCACTCCCGGATTCTGCTGTTCCGCCACGCTTCGTGGCGTCACGGCGCACGGTGAACAGGCGATTGGCGGCCTCATAACTGTTGCCAACCTTGCAGGTGCGCATCGTGGCATAGCCCGCCCGATTGAAAACCGCCGGAATGGTTTGTTGCTCCAGATTCGGCGGACAATTGCGTTTTCCCTGCGGTGCGATGGGTAGATTCCACAACGTGCGACCGCTCATGATCATGTGCCTGGACGGCGTACAAACGGCGCCGCTGAAGGATCCCATATGACAGGCGTTGTCGAGGACCATGCCGCGTTGCGCGAGTCGCGTAATGTTGGGTGCGTCGAGGACAGACTGTGGGTTGTAAATCTGCAGATCTTCAGGAGACTGGTCATCCACCAGAATGAACAGAAAATTCGGACGTTCCCCTGAGAATGCCTGCGGTGATATGCCCAGCCCGAACAGCAACAGAAAGCAGATTCCCAGCCGAATGCTCATTTCAGGATGCTCCGGAGTTTTTGCGTGGTTCTGGAGGATGTGTTGATGGGTTCTGAATGATTTTGAACGATTCCAGGATCGTTTCGTTGTGGGATCACACCCGCGGATCCCTGGATCGCTTCGTTCAGTCTAACAGTATGCAGGACAATTTTCTTTCGCCACGGCTAGGATCCACCCGAGCCCCAAAACCATGTTTGCGGACTGGCAACAGCCGCGGCCTCCGATCTGTGCGATCTCTTCAATGCGTTCCCCTCGTTTCCCGACCACACTTTCCGCCCTCGAACTGAAGATCTACACTGCATGTCCTGAGGTGGACGGCACGTTTGTTCCAGCTGAGCCCTGTTCCCGCGTTTCAGTCCACAGGGGGTGTCCTCGAGGAACCGCTGATGAAATTCTTTCGCTACCGTCGTCCGTCTCTGAACACCCTGCTGGGAGTGACTCGGGCTAAGAAACGAGTTCGCAAGGCGCTGGGATTGAACGTGTTGCTGGCTCCGTTTCGCTGGTGGCCCAATCAGAAGCGACGTGCGAAACGGGCGCTGGGGTACGAATCGACGCTGGGAAGACTGCTGCGGCTGGGACTCCCCAGGCCAGCAGGCGGCTGCCTGCTGCTCATCGGGGCCGGAGTGGTGATTGTCTGTGCCGGATGGACACTGCTGATCTGGTGAGCTTTCAACTGCGTCACCACCGATGGACAGTGCGCCGGACAGGTTTTCAGCGCCCCGGGCGGGATAGGCTGTTGCCGGATTGGACACATGGCGGACAGGCGTAAAAAAACAGCGAAGAAACCAGATTGATTTCTTCGCTGTTTTAAGATTTCCAGCAGAAGTGTCGGAAAGACTACTTCTTCTTCGGAGCAGCAGCTGGCTTGGCGGCGCCCGTCTTGGCCTTGGTTGACTTGGCGGCTGGCTTTGCTGCTGGCTTGGCAGCCGGCTTTGTGGTCTTTGCAGCGCCCGTCTTTGCCTTGGTTGACTTCGGAGCAGCAGCCTTGGTTGCCTTTGCTGGTGCTGCAGGTGCAGCGGCTGGTGCGGCAGCTGCAGGTGCTGCTGTTGGTTTCTTTGCTGCTGTTGACTTAGCGGCCATTCCCATGATCCTCCGTGGGGAGTTAACCGGCACCGAATCCGAAGGCAGGATGCTCGCCGGTACCGGGTACGAACAACCGCAATTTGAACGAGCTGCGACAGGGCAAAACAGGACCTGTCAGTTCCAGCCCTGCACGGGTTATAGGTCACCTTTGTAAAATGCGTCAAGCGGAAAAACTAAGGTCTCAGGGTTGAACCGCATGGCCGGGCGGTTGGCAGGACGCAGGTGCTCTGCCATGACTCGTCAACTGATCCCTCTTCATCCGATTGAGATGTCCGGCGATGGTGAAGCAACCGGGTGCATTCCAGCCTGCCAGCAGATTTCCGCCCTGCTGAAGGACGGTTTGAATTCCTGTGACCGCGGACTCAGTCATTATTCTCCGGTCGTCCCTCGATGTAGAACCAGTTGTGGATGGGCTTCAGCACGGTCAGCACGTCCTGAAGCAGCTCCTGGTCCATCGGTTCTACCGCCCACCTGGCCCACTGCCGAATACGTTCAGGGTTCGCAGATCCGGTGATGCACGTCGTGAAGTCCGGATTGGC
>JBDKIW010000209.1:0-3661 GCA_039796955.1 Planctomycetota bacterium | reverse complement strand
CCTGCTCGCGGTGCATCCGCTGAGTGGCGAAGTTTGGCGTGTGACATCGTTCGCTGGCGGAATGGCTGGCGGCATGGGTTAGGGGCAAGAGTTTGGCGGTCCGGGCGGGCCATTGGATCCCGGATTCTGTAACCTCCGCCCGACAGTTGCAAAACCCCGTGAAACTCGGATACTGGGGCCTGCATTCTCGCCCTCGTTTTTCGACATTTCCCCGCATTTTTGTGGCACTTTTGCTGCGTTTTCAGGTGAGGGTCGGGAAGCGGGGGCCGGAAAGTGGTTGTTGGCTGGGGTTGGGCGGGTGTGGCTGGCAACGGCTGCGGCCGTAGGGGCTGGTCAACGCCACGGTCTGGCAGGGCGGGGTGCTGTAAGCGATGGGCCAGGGGCCAAAAAAGTCAGCGTTGACTTTTGTGTGACTGAACGTGGTTTGTGATGTGGAAGGTGAGTCGTGTCGAATTCTGTACAACCGATTCTTTTGAATGGATCCTGGACCGCCAGCGCGGCGACGGCCACGTTTCAGGCCGTGAATCCTGCCACAGAGCAACCGATGCCTCAGACATTTCCGGTCAGTCCGTGGTCGGAGATTGATGCGGTGATTGGTCATGCGGCGCAGGCATCGGCCGAGATGCGTGGCTGGCCGGGGACTCGGTTTGCCGAGTTTCTGGAAGCCTATGCGGCTGAGATTGAATTGCGGGCGGATCTGTTGGTTGAGACAGCGCATGCGGAAACGGGTTTGCCAAAATCACCGCGGTTGAAAGACGGCGAGTTGCCTCGCACGACCAACCAGATTCGCCAGGCGGCTGCTTCGGCACGCAGTGAAAGCTGGCGAGTGCCGACGATTGACACGGCCACCAACATTCGGTCGATGTTTGGGGCACTGGGGCCGGTGGTGGTTTTTGGTCCGAACAATTTTCCGTATGCGTACAACGGGATCGCGGGTGGGGATTTTGCAGGAGCGATTGCGGCGGGAAATCCGGTGATTGCCAAGGGGCATCCCTGTCACCCCGAGACGACTCGGATTTTCGGTGAAGCGGTGGTGGCGGCGGTGCGTGCGACGGCCATGCCATCGGGATTGGTGCAGTTGATTTATCGGACGTCGCATGAAGATGGATTGCGACTGGTTTCTGATGCTCGGATTGGTGGCGTGGGATACACGGGAGCGCGTCACACGGGGCTGAAGTTGAAAGCCGCGGCGGACGCAGCGGGCAAGCCGATTTATCTGGAGTTGTCCAGCATCAATCCGGTGTTCATGCTGCCGGGGGCGTTGCGCGAGCGGTTGGAAAAGATTGCTGACGAATTCACCGGCAGCTGTTTGCTGGGGGCGGGGCAATTCTGCACGAACCCGGGGTTGGTGGTTGTGCCGGCTGGAGAAGTTGGCGACGCCTTTACCAGTCTGGTGGCGGAGAAATTCCGTGCGGCTCCTGTGAGCACCATGCTGGCGGAAGGCGTTCGCAGTAGTTTTCTGAAAGCCGTGGGGACGATTGTGGCCGCCGGTGCCACATTGGTCACGGGTGGCGCAGCGGGAGGCGGCAAGGGTGTTTGTTGTCAGAACACCCTGATGAAGGTCTCTGGCCGACAGTTTCTGACCAATCCACTGGCCTTTCAGACGGAAGCCTTTGGCAACGGGTCGCTGTTTATTCACGCCGAATCCACAGCTCAGATGCTGGAAATTGCGGAGCATCTGGAAGGCAACCTGACCGGTTCCATCTACACGGACACTCAGGGCAGCGACGATTCGGACTACACCCAGATCGAAAAGGTTCTGCGGACGCGTGTGGGGCGGTTGTTGAACGACAAAATGCCGACAGGAGTGGCCGTTGTGTCCTCGATGAACCATGGTGGTCCGTTTCCGGCCACGGGGCATCCGGGCTTCACGGCTGTTGGTGTTCCGGCATCGGTGACGCGGTTCGGGATGTTGCAGTCGTACGATGCAGTTCGCCAGCATCGACTGCCTGCAGTGCTGCAGGATCGCAATCCGGGTGGTGTCTGGCGTCGCATCAACGGCGAATGGACTCAGGCAGACATCGGCTGACGTGCTGAGATCCTGTTGGGCTGGCAGTGAATGTGGAGGTTCAGGGCGCGTGAGGACGTTGGTGTCCGCGCGCCTGACGCTGGTGGGGAACAGTTGGGGAACGAGTGGTGTGGTGGCCTGACTTTCAGAATTGAAGAGCTTCTGTGAACAGCGCGTCAGACGGCAAGCCTGCGGTGGACCAATCTGAGGCAGCGTGGAATCGCTATGCCCTGCTGGTCCATCAGTCGTTGTTCCGCGTGGCGTGGATCTTCAAGACCGAGAGCGTCATCATGCCGGCGTTTCTCGACACGATTTCCGAAAGTGGCCTGATCCGTGGTGCGTTGCCGCTGTTGAACCGTACGGGGCAATCGCTGGCTCCTTTGCTGCTGGCATCGCAACTTTCTGCAGCGCCGCGTAAATCTGTGTGGCTGAGTCGCACAACCTTTCTGATGGGGGCTCCGTTTTTATTTCTGGGAGCCAGTGTCTGGTACGCGCAGGCTCAGTTACCGGCATGGTTCGCGGCGGTATTTCTGCTGGCCTACGTCATTTTCTTCTGCCTGCACGGCATCAATGAGATGACCGCCAGCACGGTGCTGGGCAAGTTGATTGTGGCGAATCAGCGTGGGCGGTTGCAGGCAACGGCCAGCACGGTGGGGACCACGGCTGCCGTGACTTTGGCGTTGCTGTTGCTGAGTCGCTGGTTGCAGCAGCCCGGGCAGGCACCGTTTCAGTCGATTTTTTTGTTCGTGGGTGCGGTGATGATGCTGGCCGGGGTCTCATCGCGATTATTGCGCGAACGTCCGGACCAGACGCCGCAGGTGGGGGTGCGTGCCGGTCGGGCATTGTCGACGACGTGGGCGTTGTTGCGGCAGGACGCCACGTTGCGCCGGTTGTGTGTGGTCGCGGTGTTGTTTATTTTTTCGCAGACCATTTTTCCGCACTATCAGGCGATTGGACTGGCGGGGGCGGGCAAAGATCGTGATGTGCTGATGCACTGGGTGATTGCGCAGCACATTGGTGCGGTGTGTTTCAGCCTGGCCTCCGGATTTCTGTCCGACCGCTTTGGGACTCGATCAGCACTGCGACTGTTGCTGCCGTGCGCGGCTCTGGCTCCTGTGCTGGCGATTGTGCTGGCGGAACACGCGCCCAGTCACTGGTTCTGGATCACGTTTTTCTGGATTGGGCTGGTCCCGGTGACCTTGCGGATGCAGGTGAACTACGCGATTGAGATTGTGAATCGGGAACGGCATCCGGAATACATCAGCACCTTGAATCTGTGCATGGCGATTCCGTTTCTGTGTTCGCCGTTGATTGGCGGGATTGTCGATGTGTTTGGTTACCGGGTGCCCTTCCTGCTGGTCTCTGTGATTGTCGGGACAGGGGCAGTGCTGACGTGGACGATGCGAGAGCCGCGACATGGTGGCGACGCGAAGTCGGAGATCATCGGGAGCGCTGTTGCGGGTGCATCGAACGCTGGGGCGAATCGGTAGGCACGAGGGCAGGGAGCATAGGGATGACAGAGTTCAGTGAGATCAGTGCTGAAGCGGTCCTGGCAGATGCGGGGCGATCGCTGGCGGACCGCTACAGAGCCTTGTTGCTTGAGGACTGTGTTCCCTTCTGGTTTCCTCGCAGTGTTGACGTGCAGCACGGGGG
>JBDKIW010000208.1:0-4203 GCA_039796955.1 Planctomycetota bacterium | reverse complement strand
TCGACACCGGATTCCGCAATGGCCCGCACCGTCTGCAACGTGATACCTCCGGACGCTTCCAGCAGTGTTCCCTGAGCGACCTGATCACGTAGCGCGACACACGCCCTCAGCTGTTCCGGGGTCATATTGTCGAGCAACACAATGTCCGGCAACTCGCGCAATGCATCCTGCAACTGCTCGATTGTATCCACCTCAATCTCAATCGGTATCTGCAGTCCCCGCGCTGCCAGAAAACGACGGGCCTCGGCAACCGCAGCCGCACACCCCGCATCCCCACGCGCTGCGAGGTGATTGTCCTTGATCAGCAGTCCATCATACAGCCCCATGCGATGATTCACGCCACCACCGCAACGCACCGCATACTTCTGCAATCGTCGGTATCCCGGCAGTGTTTTTCGCGTGTCCAGAATGACGGCTCGCGTCCCGGCGACCTCACGAACATACTCTGCAGCCCCCGTAGCAATCCCGCTCAGGTGCGTCATGAAATTCAGCACCGTTCTTTCACCCGTCAGCAGGCTTCGCACCGGTCCTGTGATCTCCGCCAGGATCATACCCGGCCGCACGGAATCCCCATCAGCCGCATAGGTGACCCATGACACAGGCCCCGACAGTCGCTCAAAGACCAGCGGCAGGGCCTGCAGCCCACACACGATACCGGGCTGCCTGACAACCAGCCGCACCGTAGCATTCAGCATATCCGGGATCGTGGCCAGACTGGTGAGGTCACCAACACTCCCCAGATCTTCCTCAAGAGAACGCTGAATCAGTTCGCTCGCTGCAACGTACGTCGACGCATCAAAACACAGAGTCATCAGCTTCGCCCTCTTCAGAAGTGACACGGTCGAGCAGCCGACCGGAACGACGTGCAACAGCAGTTCAATACCACGGCCGGTCCGCCGCCTGCCTGTCGGAAACAGTATAACAGGGTTCACCACCGCCGGCCTTGCCGTTTTCCTGCGGCATCCACGAATTCAAAGGGACAATCGCGGCCCGCCCCACCGTTTCACTGGTGATTTTGCATCCGGCCCATTATCGTAAACCTACAGGTCGGGTCGCCAGTCCCGGCACAATCGTCCCTCCCTCCAAATCCTCGACGCCCCGTCCATTCCCCACCGGAGTCCTCATTCATGCTCGAATTCTCTCGTCGAAAAATGCTGGGGCTGGCCATGGCTCCCGCTGCCGGAGCCTTCCTGAACACAGCTCAGGCCATTGACCCGTTCCGCCAACCCGTTGTCGCACCTGCCGACGATCGTCCGTTCAAATCCGTAGCAGCTGTCGTCACGATCTATCGGCCGTTCTCACATTCCGATGTGATTCTCGGCAAAATACTGGAAGGCTGGGAGCAGAAGGGTGGGCCGGGGCCCGCGCTGAAGCTGGCTTCCATGTATGTCGATCAGTTTCCCTCCGACGACATGGCACGACAGATCAGCCAGAAGCACGGCGTCCCGATCTTTGATTCCATCGAAAAAGCCATCACCGTTGGCGGCGATCAGATCCCGGTGGATGGTGTACTCAGCATCGGCGAACATGGCGACTATCCCTACAGCGATCTTGGTCAGCAACTTTATCCCCGCCGCCGGTTCTTTGAAGAAATCACCGCAACCTTTGAAAAGTACAAGCGTGTCGTCCCCGTCTTCAATGACAAACATCTCGGTCCAGCATGGAATGATGGGCTGTGGATGTACCAGCGGGCGCAACAGCTCCAGATTCCCTTCATGGCTGGTTCCTCACTTCCCGTTGGACATCGCAAATCCGCAGACACCATTCCCCCGGGAACGCAGATCGATGGCGCGGTCGGAATCGGCTACAGCGGTCTTGATGTCTACGGCATACACGCCCTCGAATTCCTGCAGTGGCACCTTGAACGGCGTGTAGGTGCGGAAACCGGCGTGAAATGGGTGCAGGGATTAAAGGGCGATGAGATGTGGAAGGCCGTCGACTCCGGGGAAGTCCGTAAGGATCTGCTTGAAGCGGCCTTTGCAGCGGTTCCCACAGCAGCCAATGCAGTGATGCGTGAGGACGAGCAGGCGGCGCTGTTTTTATTCGAATACGAAAATGGTCTGCGAGCAGCTCAGTTCATGTTCCAGTGCGCCACCGGAACCGGTCTGGCACTGGCAATCCGGAATCGTCCCATCTTCACCAGTGTCTTTGACGAACGCACCGAACCCAAATATCCGCACTTCGCGTGGCTGCTGAAAGCCATCGAGCAAATGGTACACACCGGCAAGCCAACTTACCCGGTAGAACGCACGCTGCTGACTGGCGGCATTCTGGACCGCGGTCTGACATCACTGCTGAAGGACGGCGGAGCCCGCCGCGAAACACCCGAACTTGCCATCAGGTACACGCCTGTCGACTACCCCTTCGCACAGCACAATTCTCTGTAGTCGCTTCCAGCGGACTGCTCTGTGGTTCAGTGCCGCAGCATCACACGGGCCCCCGTCTGCCACAAGGTGCACGGGGTGCCCTGCTCAGCCGATTGGGACTCTCCGGGCATTCACTTCAACGGCATTCCCGCTTCCGGCTTTCCGTTAGTCGTCAGAATCTGAAAGTGATGCACGTAGGCAGCAGCCGGGTGGTCGCTGGTCCAGACAATCTGTCGATCACGGTTTACTTCCACCATGGACACCCCGGTGCCAGCCGCGTGACTGCCCACGACGGTATTGCCGTTTGCCAGTCGCTGTGCCCCGCAGGGATCCTGAAATAAACCACCGACATCATCGTTGGTCACTTTCCAGACCAGCTCACCAGCCGGGTTGAGTTCAATCACTTTATTTCCGTGTGTGAGCGAGACCACGGTGTTTCCGTTGTCCAGTCGAATGGCGGTGAACGGCCAGTTTTCCGCCGGACGTCCGCCAAGCTCTTCAAAATCCGTGGGGAACTGCTGAACGATGCGCCCGTCTGCCGTGTACTCTTTGACCTTAAACGCCAGCAAATGCGGTACGAGAAAATTACCGTTGCGGAGTTGTCGTGCCATCCGTGTCTGCAGATGGGCATTGTCCGTTTCCGGCTGCAGCGGAACCTCAACCGCAATTTTACCCGCAGGAGTGACTTCCAGAAGACGCGGAACCGCCCCCAATTCCGTCACCAGGGTGTTACCGTTATACAATCGCTGTGCCGTGCCGATTTCCCGATTCTCCGGGCTGAGCGTCCACGAAAACACCACCTGCTTCTCGCGTGTCACTTCCTGAACACGATTGCTCCAGGCAATCAACACATTGCCGTTCGGCAACACAAAACCATCACGAGAACCTCCGGTGTGCTCCCATTCAATTTCCCCCTGCTCAGAAATGATGGCCGTTCGATTGCCAAACACGATGTAACTGTGCCGAATTGCGGGCGTCTCCGGCTTTGCAGGCTCCTGAGCGACTCCGGGACACATCAGCCACAGGGACAGGACGAAGGTCAGCATCGAATCACTCCAGAAACAAAACGCACACGAATCAGGAACCAGACATGCCGCGTCGCCGGGCGACGCAGACATGCCCCGGAAATCTACTCGGGCCGGACATCGGACACCAGCAACCCGCCGCCAGTGAATCCCGGGCTGCCCTCAACAAGGCCACAATGATCCACGGCCCGGCGACTCACCAACCGGCACCACGCACCGAGTCACTCTCTACGCGGAGGCGCGACCAGTGACACTGTCACCTGGCCAATGCTACTCATCCGCCAGTTCAGTCTGGTAGGAGATCAGACTGGTGATTTCCAGAGGCTGCAGCCGCTCGCGTCCCCCGAGAAACGCGAGTTCAATCACAAAGGCGGCGCCAACAATTTCGGCCTGCTGCAGTCTGGCCAGTCGCACGCAGGCATCCATCGTGCCTCCAGTGGCCAGCAGGTCATCCACCAGCAGTACGCGATCGTCCGCGGAAATGGCATCCGTATGGATCTCCAGTGAATCCGCGCCATATTCGAGATCGTAGCTGAACCGATGCGTCTGAAACGGCAGCTTACCGGGCTTGCGAACCGGGACAAAGCCCGCCCCCAGTTCCATCGCCAGCGGGACCCCGAACACAAACCCACGCGCCTCAGCGGCGAGGACTTTCGTGATGCCACGGTCCCGGAATGGCAATGCCAGTTGCCGCGTCGCTTCCTTCATGGCCGCAGCCGAACCCAGCAGGGGAGTAATGTCCCGAAACATGATACCGGGCTTGGGAAAATCCGGCACTGAGCGAACAAAATTTCGCAGATTCATGCGACACA
>JBDKIW010000207.1:0-2943 GCA_039796955.1 Planctomycetota bacterium | reverse complement strand
TGCGCGTTTGCCGGGCCCGCTTGTTTTGAGCAGTTCGAGCAAATCGCTGTCCAGCCAGGTACTGCGAGTTCGTTTGTCGAACCGCGAGGACGCGGCCCGGAGTTCCGCGGCGAGGGCGAACTTCAGTGATGCGCACGCTGTCGAGAACTCTGGACATTTGTATAGACGTTATACGCTCACGACCCACAATTCGAACGAGCTGGCGATATTTTCGATCACCCCTCTGCAGCATGTCGGAATGGTTTTTGGGGAAAAGCGAGTGACATTGAGCACGATTCCTGAAAAATTTCCACCACGTGATCGGGCTGCCACGAATACCAGCCGGGAATGGCGGCCAATCGGCCGCCAACTGTCCTTTCAACTTGCTTCCTGAGTGCCGCGTGAGTATTTTCCGGGCATGACCGCACCGCGAGAACAAGCCACGGCTGATTGCCTTTCTTTTGACGAGCAGCTTCTGCTCGTCTATGAGGATTTGCGCAGGTTGGCTCGGCGGTATGTGTGTCGTGACAAAGCCGGCTTAACTTTGGGTGCCACTGGATTGGTTCACGAAGCGTGGATCAAAATCCGAAGAACCCTCGGAGAGGATGTTGGCAGCGCCTTCAGTGAGCGTGACTATTACCTGATGCTGGCCCAGGCAATGCGGCGAGTTCTGGTGGACCGGGCAAGGCAAAAGAAGAGTCTGCGTCAGGGAGGATGTTTGATCCGGGTGCCTCTGCGAGAGGATGCGAGCGTCGTTCAACCCGATGAGGTGGACATTGTCGCCTTAAACTCCGCTGTCGACCGACTGGCTGTGGAATCACCAATTCATGCAGAAATTCTGTCATTGAAATACTTCGCCGACCTGACGAATGAGCAGGTTGGTGAAATGTTGCAATGTTCGCCTCATTGGGTTCGACGGCAGTGGACGTATGCGAGGGCGCGGATTCTTTATTTCATGGACGAGGATTGACACACGCCTGCAATGAAATTCGAAATGAACCTTCAGGATATCTTTCTGGGAGCGTTGGAGTGTTCAACGCCGGAGCAGAGGAGGCTTTTTCTGGAGGCATCCTGTGCCGGGCGTCCTGAGATACAGGCCGAAGTTGAGGCGATGCTCAGGAAAGAACCGCAACTTTCGACATTTCTGGAACGATCTGCATTTTCTGACAACTCGGCCCGCGAGGCTTTGGTACCGGATAAGTCGGATGTGCAACGGCAGATTGGCTCACAATTTCGGATTGCCGTGTGTCTCGGAGAAGGCGGGATGGGGTCAGTTTGGCTGGCCCGGCAGGTGTATCCGGTCGAGCGTGACGTCGCGATAAAACTCCTGCGACCTGGTTTGGATTCGCAAAAGATCCTTGCCCGCTTTCAGTCCGAAAGAAATATTCTGGCGAAGGTACAGCATCCCAATATCGCGTCGATTTTTGATGCCGGAACTACGGCAGATGGACGTCCGTACTTCGTGATGGAGTATTGCGGAAACGCCGGGCTGGTGAACTATGCTTCCGCCTCACAACTCGGCCTGCGGGATCGACTGGAACTTTTCATCCAGATCTGTCGCGCGGTCGATCACGTTCACCGACTGGGTATTCTGCACCGAGACATCAAGCCATCGAACGTTCTGGTGGCAGAGTACAACCGCATGCCGGTCGCCAAAGTGATCGACTTCGGGATCGCAAAAATGCTCGGAGAGGCTGTGGTTCGGGGCGACAAACGAATCACACCGTCAGGTTTGACGGGAACGCCGGAATACATGGCCCCGGAATTAATCAACGGACAGCCTGCGACTCCAGGTTCGGACGTCTACAGCCTTGGAGCACTGCTTTACGAGTTGCTGGTGGGTTGGCCGCCGTATGGAAAATCGCGGTCTGATCAGCCCGGGCTTCTGGACTACGCAAAACGGGTGGCCCAGACGAAACCCGAACCACCCAGTCGAGCGATCAAACGCGGGAGCGGCCTGGTGTCTGCGGACGAGACGGGGGCAGATTGTTTTCTTCCGATTGCGGACGAGTTGCCGAAGCAGATCGATTGGATCGTGATGAAGGCGATTGAAAGTGCCCCTTTTGATCGTTACCAGGACGTCGCAGGTTTACAGGCAGATTTGCAGAGTTTTCTGGCTGGGGAGGTTGTCAATCCGCCAGCCTTACGCCTGTTTCAGCGATTCCCGAGGCGGTGGCGATGGGGGCGCAAGCCAGCCACAGCGGCCGCGATTCTGATCGCTGCCAGTTTGCTGGTCAGTGTGTTTTTCTGGAGTGATTTTCGGGGTAAGGCCAGCCTGAAAACCGGTGGGGATGCGGTGGCGAGTGCCGTAGCATTTGATTCGCAGGAAACCCGTGTCGAGCGACTGGAAGAAGCGTTTATTCAAGATCTCCGCGGCGAAGTGGTGGACACCATTCAGCGGATCCTGCAAACCGACAGGACTCGGATCGAGGTGGAACGTAATCGTTTGCGATCTTTGGCTGGCCGCTGGGATTTGTTAGCCGAAAGTCTGGGTTCGGATCGTGGTCGACAGGTGACCCTTGCCGAGTGCAACTTCCGGATGGGTCAGATTTACGGGGCGATTGGTGAGACGGATCGAGCCATCGAGATGCTTTGCATCGCCGAAGGGCTTTATCAGGGGGTGGGTGATCAGCTGCATCGTTCGCCCCGGCAGTCCGTTTACCGTCTGCAGAATCTGGGCGAACTGGGGCGACGACAGTTCGACAAAGGCAGCCCAACCGATGCACTGAGTTCGTTCAGCAAGGCAATTGACCTTGCCAAAGAATTGTCGTTTGCCGGGGAAGCACGAAAGGAATGGTTGAAATGCGTTTCAGAGATCTGCGCCGACCGTTCAAAAGTGTTGTTGCACAACGGAAGGTCGCAGGAGGCGTTGTCATCGATTGACGAGGCAATGGCTCACCTTCGTGAGCTTGAAGAGATCGAAAAAAATGACGACCAGACTCAGCAGTTGATACTGGCGACACT
>JBDKIW010000206.1:0-2558 GCA_039796955.1 Planctomycetota bacterium | reverse complement strand
ATTCCCGAGAGCGATGGACGCCGCATTCAAATCGGTTGGTTTCAGACCGAGACGCGGGGGATGAGTTTCAATCAATCGATGACTATTCCGCTGGAACTCAAGCTTGTCAGTACCGCCGACGGTCCTCGGATGACATTTACGCCCGTGAAAGAACTGGAATCGCTTCGCGGTAAGACGTCCACACTGCAACCGATGACGTTGAAGCCCGGGGACAGAAACCCGTTGGGTGATGTTGACGCCGAATTGCTGGAACTTCGAACCGAGATCGATCCCGGTGACGCGAGCGAGATTGTCCTGAAGGTGCGGGATGCCGTGATCATTTACGAGCCGCAGCAACAGGAACTCAGTGTCAACGGCCACCGTGCTGCCGCTCCATTGCGCGAGGGAAAACTGAGACTCACGATTTATTGCGATCGAACGGGCCTTGAAGTTTTCTCAGCCGATGGTTTGTGTTACATGCCCATGCCGTTCATAAGTAAGCCGGAAAACCGCCAGATCTCACTTGAGACCCGTGGTGGATCCGTTGGAGTGCAGATGTTGCAGGTGCATGAATTGCAATCCGCCTGGAACACGAAATGACGGCGTTGCAACATAATTCCAGACGATCGGATTCGCTTTCCTGAAAGATTTCACGGATCTACTGATGCGGCAGAAATCTGACCCTCATTCTGCGGCCATTTGCGGCGTCGTGACACTGATTTCTAAAAAACAGGTAGAACCGCAAGCGCCATCATCAGTCACCGGACTATCTCACACCGCATGAAGTCCACAACAGCCGCTAATCCGCTACCCAGGCCATCAGTGTGATCACGCCTCAGATGGCGAGACGAGGGCAATTTGGCGTTCAGGAGCGTTTCCGGCATGCTTACGGAAAGTCGCTCTATGGCTGGATTTGTCGGTGAAAATCCGAGCGGCACGTTTCGTCCGAGCGAAACATGACGATCTTCTAATTGGCCACCGTTTCGCCATCCCAGTATCTACCTTCGTGACAAACGGTCCTCGCAGGAGCGCCCGTATCGCTCAATGACCATTGAAGAAAGCCTTCGTGGGTGAAAGTGGCCGTGGAGATTTGCCCGTTTTCGTGTTGTGGTGCGTGGCCGTGTGGAGCCTGAATCGCTATTGTCCGCCGCACCCACTATTTTTCTGCTGATTCTGTTGCTCGTTCCTCCACTCTGTTTTTCGGGCTTTGTTGCTATGCACGCCGTTGTTTTCTGGAATCAGGTGTCACTGCAGGATTCCGCTGCGGATCTTGACGTGCTGGTGCAGTGCGTGGAAATCGAGACTGGTTTGCGGAATCTGGGATTTACTGTGGAGCGCGTCCCGTGCACGCTGAACCTTGAAGAGGCACGGAATCGATTGATTCAGGCCAGGCCGGATGTTGTCTTCAATCTGGTCGAGGCGCTCGGTGGCACTGATCAGCTGACCTCGCTGGCAATTCTGCTGCTGGAGTCTCTGCATCTGAAATTTACCGGCGCGGGGTGCTTCGACAATATGCTGGCTGCGGTGAAAACCACCATCAAGCCGCGATTGCTGGAACTTCAATTGCCGACCCCTGCCTGGATCTCCAGCGCGGTTCCGAAATGGCAGGGATCGGGTTTGGCGGGGCGATATCCGACCAAAGTGATTGTGAAATCGACGTCTGAACACGCCTCCTTTGCTCTTCAGGACGACTGCATTTTCTCAATCCCCAGCGGTCCTGAAGGAACAGCCAGTCTGCTTCAGCGCCTGCAGCAGCAATCCCGACGTTACAACCGTGTGTTCTTCGCAGAAGAATACATTGATGGACGCGAGTTTCACGTTGGAGTACTTTCCGAGGCCGGAGTTCCGCTGGTCCTGCCACCCAGTGAAATTCAGTTCATCGATTTTCCTGACGAAAAGCCGAAGATCTTCGGCGCCAACGCAAAATGGGAATGCGAGTCGCGTGAATACGGCGCGACGGACCGCACCTTTGAATTTCCCCAGTCGGATCAGGTGCTGCTGGAGAGACTGACATCCACGGCCCGCGACTGCTGGATGAAGTGTGGTTTTCGCGGATATGGCCGCATTGATTTCCGCGTCGATGCCTCCGGGCAGCCGTGGATTGTCGATATCAACCTCAATCCGCGACTGACCCCGGGAAGTTGCTTTGGCGCAGCACTGGCAGAACTTGGGGTCTCATTTGACGAAGTACTTCGTCGCATTGTTGACGAAGCCATGCGGTAACGCGAAGAACCTCCCGTGCGTTGCGTTGCATTTCGGACCGGGCGACGTTCCATCCGGCGGGCAGAAAAGGGGTCAGGAACCAATAGTGCGGAGCACCCTCCGGGCCGTTAGGCTATTGGTTCCTGACCCCTTTTCTGCCCGCCACGCGCCCGCCTGCCCGCAAAAACAACAGGGTCCCCGGATGATTTTTCCGAGGACCCTTATCGGTGGTGTGACGCGTTCCAGATGGTCAATGCTGTTAGCGGTTGAACAGGAATCCCGGGCTGTTGATCAGGGCCCACATCAGATCTTCTGCGGCCTCTTTGGGATTGCCGGAGTTCGTGAAGTAGGCCTGCGCCTGCGTCAGTTCCTCGGCA
>JBDKIW010000205.1:0-18911 GCA_039796955.1 Planctomycetota bacterium | reverse complement strand
GTTTTGCGATTCAGCCGCGGAGCGGCGGTAGGATGTAGCCATGGGCGTCAGCCCATGGAATGCAGCGTATTAACCGCGTCAAAGCCCCAACGGGGCGACACGAGTCGACCTACCCGGATTTCCCTTCGCCCATGCTTGAAACAGTGATCCGAGTTTCAGTGATCGCACAATGGCGGGCACGCATGCCGTTGCTTCGCAACTCGGACGCAACGGAGAGATTTTTCAGCTGGGAATCGAGGTTGCAGATCTGAGCCTAAGGGACGATGCTGACACTCCGAGCACGAGCACGAGCACGAGCACGAGCACGAGCACGAGCACGAGCACGAGCACGAGCACGATTTTTTGGGGCGAATGTGCAACGGGGAACGGGGGGACTACCAGCCGATGGACATGTTTGCTTCGATGACCCGTTGCGCTTCGGCAAGGTCGGCGCCGGTATCCAGCATGTACAGGCGAATGGCGTGCAATTTGTCACCGGAGGCACGGGACAGGCAATCGCGAGCCACATCGCACGGACGACTTTTCCCTTCCAGTCCCAGTAATCGCTTGGAAATCACCCAGATATCGCGGGGACGGCGAGTGATCCGCAGCACGCGTTCGTCGGGGTAGTACTTCTGGGCCATGTGTTCGGCCTGTTCGAGACTGCTGGCCCAGCCGATCATGATGTGGGCTTCGGTTTCAATTTCGAACAATGGCATGATGGAGAACCCCTGCAGGGCAAGTCGATTGGAGTGGACTGGCGCGAGGCAAACACCCCCGTCCGGTCAGTCTTCCCGGGCAAAGTTGCCACGGGACCCTGTTGCGACTTGAGAATAACAGGTTCTGAAATCCGCGTCGACAGGGGGCCCCGCCGGTTTCTGAATCTTTTCCGCACCGCGATGCGGCCGCGGATTCCGCTATTGACGGCGCGTACTCCCCGTACCGATTCCTCTGCCCTTGAACCGACATTGCCATGGGCCCCGGGAATCTGGTGGGAAGTCGCGGCCCCGGCAACCGCTTCTGACGGCATTTCCGTTGAGAATCGCTTGAACATCAGCTCAGCGTGTTCCAGAATAGGGGAATCGGTGGTGATTTTTGAGAATGGGGCGGTTTGTCGTTGCATCGGCTCTGCCGATCTTGCTCGGGTTTGCATGCAAACCAGCGAACATGCAAGGCAGAATCGGTGTATCTGGAACGGGTTGGTGAACAGCGCCGTGGTGTTCTCCGGGGATCCCGAGGAATTTCGCAGTCGCCCTGCCCCGACGCTCACTACCAGCAGTGCAGATGCCTGAAGAATCACAGAATGGTTCAGCGGAACTGAGGGGTTTTCTCATCCACGAGGGGAGAACGCGGTGCAGACATCCATTCGAAAATCCCTGCCGTCATTTGCCGTTTCACTTTTAGTGAACGCCGGGATGTTGTTCGGCTTGCTGCTGATTCCCCGATTCGTAGCGTCGCCGACGATGGAGCTGATGCTGGAGTCGGTGTTTTCTGAAGACGTTCCGCAGGAAGAGCTGACGCGGGATCTGGACCTGGAGACGGTGGCTGCCGAGACCGTGAACGTGATTTCCGGTGGAGCACCTTCCACGGCCGTCGGCGCGTCATCTCAACCGGCACCGGTGGCGGTCAACGTACAAAAAGCCGCGGTGATGCAGGAGATGAACGTTCGCCCGGTGCTGTACGACCTGGCTGTGCCTTCGAATGAAGTTCTGGGGGAAGATCTTGGTGCAGGTGAGATTGTTGGCGAAGTGGGGGCGATGGTCGAGGGTTACGGGGCCGCCATGGGCATTGTCACTCAGGAAATCATCCGCATGATGCGGCAGAATCGGGTGACCGTGATCTGGTTGTTTGATGAATCCGGAAGTCTGGAAGATGATCGGCGGGAGATTCGTGAAAACTACCAGCGAGTCTATGACGAACTGGGCATGGCGGCGGCTCAGGATGCCGAGCTGAAACGCGGCGGTTCCGAGCAGGTCCTGACCATCGTTGCAAGTTACGGTTCCACCCTGCATCTGCACACTCCGCGGCCGACGGCGGACATTGAACAGATTCGAGCGGCGATCGACAAAGTCCCCGTGGATCAGTCGGGGCAGGAGAACATGTGTCAGGCCATTGCCGCGGTGATCAAAGACCACAAACAAGCCGCGGTACGGGGCAAACGCAAGCTGGCGGTGATTGTTGTATCAGACGAATCCGGTGACGACGGACAGTTTGTCGAACAGTCTGTCGCTGAGGCTCGGGCCGCCAAAGCGCCGGTGTACTTCATGGGGCGTGAAAGCACGTTCGGCTATCCCTATGCCCACCAGCGCTGGGTGGATGAGCCGACTGGTGAGGAGTTCTGGATTCGGATTCGTCGAGGACCGGAAACGCCATTTCCGGAGTGTTTGCAGTGGAATGGTCTGCATGCCCGCTGGGACGTCCAGAACTCAGGCTTTGGACCGTATGAGCAGGTGCGAATTGCACATGAGACCGGCGGAATCTTTTTCGTGTTGCCGGGCAACGAAGCCACCTTGATTGGGGCTGAGGCCAATGACCGTCGCAAGTATGAATTCCATGCGATGCGCGAGTATCAGCCGGACCTGATTTCGCGTCCAGCCTACGTTCAGGTTCGCAACTCCAACCGTTTTCGTTCAGTGCTCTGGCAGGTCGTCGCGAGGCTGAATCCCAATCGGGAAGAACTCTTGTTTGGTGAGCACGATGAGTTGCTGAATCTGCGGAACGAACACTTCAAGCTGTTGAACGCAGAGTTTCGCGACCAGGCGTTGCCGGAGGTGTCCAAGGCGGCTCGGGCGATGAATCTGAATGAAGAAGGCATTGCCCTGCTGGAGAGCGTGCGTCCACTGCGTGACAAGGAGCCTTCGGTACGCTGGCGTGCCAACTACGACCTTGCCCTCGCGCAGCTCTACATGTTCCGTTTGAGATTGTATCAGTATCTGCTGGCGATGGATGTGCATGCCAACCACATGCCACTCCCGCAGAATCCTCAGGCGAATGAATGGAATTTCTGGTGGGGTGGTCAGCCGATTGTTCCCGACGAGCAGCAGTTCGAGCGTCTGGCGAAGGCTTTTCAGATGAAAATGCCGCGGGATGAATACATCGAAATGGTGCAGAAGGAGGAACGCGCTGTGTTGGAACGTCTGCGGGCGGTGGTGACCGATCATCCGGGAACCCCGTGGGCGCGTCGTGCGGAAACGGAACTGAACCTGGGCTTTGGATTTCGAGTGGCGGACCGACTCTGGGACCCCACGGGCCGTCGCAGCGAAGCTGAGAAGCGGGTTCCCCGACTCTGATGTGTTCAGGGGGCATCGATGGCCAGCCTGCGAGGGAGACAAAAACGCGACGAAATCAGGAAGGCCGTGGATTCGGTCGGCAAATCGCGAGTTTGCCTGAAACAGCCGGGTTTTGAATTCAGGAGGCTCACGGTTGCGGCGTTCATGCCCCCTGGAAATTGCGAGATCCGTGCAGCACCCCACCGAATAGCGGCTGTTAAATGGGCGTGTGTATTGGATTTTCGTCGTACGGATGTTTAAGGTGTCGCAGTTCTGCTGTGGCCTGTGAAATCCCGCCAGTCGCTTCCTGCCGAAATGCTGCATTATGAATGCTCTTTTGCCGACGTCTGCCGCGTTCCGTGACGTTCTCTGCCTGACAAACTTGCCGCCTGTGGTGCGGCCACTGTACCGCCATTTGTTGCTGCTACTGTGCCTGATCGGGGCCGTCACCACAGGTCCATCAACCGTTGTCGCCTGCCAGGAGGCCGCATCGAATGCGTCTGCGCCGGACGACGCGGCATCAACGTCGGTACCGGCAAACGGCGGAGGGAAATCCGCAGCGCTGGACGTTGCGGAACTGGCGGCGGTGGATCCGGCTAACCCATGGTATCCGCAGACGCAGTTCCCTGTGCGTTTGAAGACGCCACAGTGGTTTGGAGAGTCTGATGTCGATGCTGTGATTGTGCTGGCGATTGACGATATGCGGGATCCGGCAAAGTACGAGCAGTACCTGCGTCCGATTCTGAATCGTCTGAAGGAGATCGACGGCCGCGCCGGTCTGAGCATTATGACCAACGAAGTGAAACCGGACGACCCGCAGCTGCAGAGCTGGCTGGGGGAAGGCGTGAGTCTGGAATGTCATTCGATTGATCATCCCTGTCCGTTGCTGCAGGGTGAAGAACTGGCAAAAGCACGTTCAACCTACGAACGCTGCGTGGATTTGATGGCTCGGATTCCGGGCAACATTCCGGTGGCCTTCCGCACGCCCTGTTGTGATTCGCTGAACACTGTCAGCCCGCGTTTCTATCGGGAGATTTTCAGTCAGCGGACGGCTGAGCAGCGCTATCTGCAGCTGGATTCCTCCGTGTTCACGTTCTTCACATCGGAAGATCCTGAGTTACCCCGGGACCTGGTACTGGACGCCGACGGTCAGGAGCGTTTTCTGAAATACCTGCCGCGGGGTAATTCCTTCGGAGGCAACCGCCACGACCACTTTGTGAACTATGTGCGAAATTACCCGTACCCGTGGCTGATTGGTGAAACATGCTGGCAGATTCCGTGTCTTGCTCCCAGCGACTGGTCCGCACAGCATCTGCAGGGAGTGAACAATCCGCGGACGGTGGAAGACTGGAAGGCCGCGATTGATCTGACGGTGATCAAACAGGGGTGCTTCAGTCTGGTGTTTCATCCGCACGGGTGGATTCGAGCGGAGCAGGTGGTGGAGTTGATTGATCATGCGGTGGCAAAGCACGGGCGTCGGGTGCGGTTTCTGAACTTCCGGGAAGTGGCCACGAAGCTGAACCAGGCGTACTCGGGCGGACAGACTCTGCGGGAGCACGTGCCGCAGGTGGTGGCGGAGGTGACGCAGGCGCGTCGCGAGGCCGCCACTGCCCTGTCGACTCTGGAATCCGCGGATGTTGCCGCGCTGCAGGAGATTCTGAATTCGCCGGGTGAGTATGGATTGCCGGAGGTGGTGCGTGCCGATGGGACTCACAATGGCTTTTTCTTCCACGACAAGCACCTGTGCTGGCAGAATGAGGACACCGCGAAGCGTCCGGATCTGCTGCACCGAGTGCCAGTGGACGAGGTCCTGGCGGTGTATCATCGGCGTCGGGCTCAGGCGGCTTATCCAGCGGTGCCAGTGGGCGCGGCCGTTGTCGATATCACTCCCACGTTTCCGGTCCGTTTGACGGGCTATGGCAACAGGTTGAAAGAATCCGACGGGGTTGCTGTTCCGATCCACGCGCGGGCTCTGACGATCGGAGCCCCGGACGACATTCGAGCTATCCTGTTGACTGTGGACAACTGTGGTGTGCCTCTGGAGATGACGGAACGAGTTTATGGGCGTCTGGCGGAAAAGTATCGATTACCACGTGAACGATTTGCGCTGAGTGCGACGCATTCACATTCGGCGCCCTGGCTGCGTGGCTTTGCACCGAATATCTTTCCGGACGTACCAGCAGACCATGCGGCGCGACTGGCTCAGTATGAGCAGGAGTTAACGGAGCGTCTGGCGCAGGTGGTCGAGCAGGCGCTACTGCAGCAGCGTCCCTGCTGGTTGTCGCTGGGCTACGGGGAAGCTGGGTTTGCAATGAACCGCCGGGCTCTGACTGATGGTCGGTGGAGTGGCTTTGGAGAAGTCCCTGATGGGCCGACCGACAAGCGTGTTCCACTGCTGGCCGCGCGGGACACGGAGGGCAAACTGGTGGCCGTGCTGGTGAACTATGCCTGCCACTGCACGACGGAGACGGGGGACTTTAATCAGATCAGTGGTGACTGGGCGGGCTTTGCGGCGGACATGCTGGAAGTGGATCATCCGGGCGCGGTCGCATTGGTTGCGATTGGCTGTGGAGCAGACGCGAATCCGTCCCCGCGCGGAACGCATGAACAGGCGCGGCAGCACGGCCGAACGCTGGCGGATGAGGTCAACGCCTACCTGAAAACGCCGGAACGATTGCGACGGATTGATCCGGAAATCGTGTGTCGTCTGAGTCGGATTGAGTTGCCGCTGGGGAAGATTCCCAGTCGTGAAGAGTGGGAGCGGCAGTCCAGCGATGCGGGCGTTTCCGGCGCGAGGGCGCGTTACTTTCTGGGCCTCCTGGACGCTGGTCAGGAGATTCCGACGACCATCCCGGACTATCCCATTCAGACGTGGTGTTTCGGGGAAGATCTGGCCATGGTCTTTCTGGGCGGCGAAGTGGTCGTGGATTATTCGATTCGTCTGAACGAAATGCTGGACAGCGAGCGGTTGTGGATCAACGCCTACAGCAACGATGTGCCCTGCTACATCGCCTCGGCGCGGTTGCTGCGTGAGGGCGGGTATGAAGTGGATTCGTCGATGCTGTACTATCGCCGGCCAACGCGACTGGCGCCGGAAGCAGAAGATCTGATCTGCGACGCCGTGCAGAAACAGCTGCCGCAGCACTTTTATTCCGCGGCGTTGCAGCAGGACTTTCCAGCTCCGAAGTCACCCGTGGCTGCTGTGAATTCGATGACGGCGCGACCGGGCTTACGAGTGGTTCTGGCGGCAGCGGAACCGCTGATTCGAGACCCGGTGGCTTTTGACTGGGACGAACGAGGGCGATTGTGGGTGGTGGAAATGGGCGACTATCCGGCTGGCGACGATGGACGCTGCGGCCGTGTGCGGATTCTGCAGGATACAGACGGCGATCAGGTCTACGATCAGGCGACAACGTTTCTGGACAAGCTGGCATGGCCGAGTGGGATTCAGTGCTGGAAGAACGGCGCGATCATCAGTATGGCACCGGTGATACTGTACGCGGAAGACACGACGGGGGATGATCAGGCCGACGTGCAGCAGTTGCTTTATGGTGGATTTGTGGAAGGGAACCAGCAGCATCGTGTGAACGGACTGCGGTGGGGGCTGGATGGCTGGCTGTACCTTGCGAACGGTGACAGTGGTGGGCTGGTTTCCGGTCTCGGTGCGATTCCCGGGGAAATGGAGCCGCGTCCGTTCACGCGGCAACCGGTCAATCTGCGTGGCAAGGATCTGCGAATTCATCCGGAGACGAATGCAGTTCAGGCTGTGAGTGGCACGACGCAGTTCGGGCGGGAGCGGGATGATTTTGGTCACTGGTTCGGTAACAACAATTCCAATCCCATCTGGCAGTATGTGCTGGATGAGCGTTATGTGGCGCGCAATCCGCATGCTGGAGTGTCTGAAGTAACGGCGGCGGTGGCCGCAGTTCCCGGGGCGGCACCCGTGTTTCCGCTCAGTCGCACGCTGGCACGCTTCAATGACTTTGCGTTTGCCAATCGGTTCACATCGGCGTGTGGCACCATGATTTATCGGGACAACCTGCTGGGGCCTGAATTCTATGGCAGTGCGCTGACCTCCGAACCCGTGCACAATCTTGTCTCGCGTCTGGTGCTGACGTCGACTGATGCGACGGCCCCGGTGTTCCACGGAGCTCGCGCGGAGGATGAACAGCAGTCAGAGTTTCTGGCGTCTTCGGACAACTGGTTTCGCCCCACGATGTTGCGGACCGGTCCTGATGGTGCCATCTGGGTGGCTGACATGTACCGCGCGGTGATTGAGCATCCGGAATGGATTCCGGCGGAATATCAGCGGAAGATGGATCTGTATTCCGGAAGTGATCGTGGTCGGATTTACCGGGTCCTACCGGCAGCGGCCTGCTGCGGGACGGAGGATGCGGGGAATGCCGGAGGATCCCCGGGGGGCGACATCGCGAAAGCAGAATCCGACCTGCGTCAGTTCTTTTCTCAACCCTGGGATCAGGTGGCACTGGATGAAGTGGCAGAACGCTTGCGAAGTCCGAACGGCTGGTGGCGAGACACTGCACAGCGGATTCTGGTGCATCGTCGAGACGAGGTGCTGCAGGACGCGGAGTTGTTGCGGCGGATTGGCAGTTTTGTGGGTGCGGGGCGTGCGGTGGGTGTGCAGGCACTGGCCACACTGTCGACTCTTGGCCAGGCGGATGGAGAGGTTGTGTCTGAATTGGGGGTTACAGCCGCGCTGCAGGGACTGGCCACGGACGATGCTGAGGTGCGTCGGCTCTCCATTGAATTGCTGGAGCCCGGTTTGCGAGCGGGACGTGCAGATCTTCTGCAGTCTCTTGCGGCCCTCGCGGACGATCCGCATACGGCCGTGCGATTGCAACTGCTGTTGAGTCTGGGCGAGTTTCCCGGGGAAGCGGCTGGTTCTCTGCTGGGGACCGTTCTGCTGGGCAGTGTGGATTCGCCCTTGATGCTGGATGCCGGATTGACGTCACTAACAGGTGCGAATATTGGCAAGGTGATGTCCACTGTGCTGCAGGATTCCCGGGGACAAGCTTCAGAAATGCTGGTGAGTCGACTTGCGGGCCAGGCTTCAGCGCTGGGGCAGACGGAACTTCTGGCGCAGCCGCTGGCTGAGATTCTGCGTTCACTGGATGCGCAGTCTGCAACGGGCTCGTTTGAGGCAGCGACTCGCATGCTGCAGGAGGTGGGGAGGACCGAGGCTGGTCAGACGTTGGTCTCCAGTGAGTTGTTGACAACAACGCGGCAGCAGGCGGTTTCGACGGCGTTGTCGGTGGCTCGGGATGCGACCGTGGAAGTGGATCGTCGCGCTGCCGCATTGACTCTGGCCGACGTTTGCCGGGTTGGAGACGCTGATATGACGGTCGCGGAAGAGTTTCTGACTCCGCAAACACCGTTGATGCTGCAGCGGGTCGCTGTGCAAGCGGTCGTGCGGAACGGAGGACCTGAGCAGACGCGGGCGGTGTTGCAGCGGGTACGAACGCTGGAGCCGGAGGTTCGCAGCGCCTTGTTTCAGGGGGTTGTGCAGCGGCCGGTATTGTTACCGGAGCTGCTGCAGGTGCTGGAATCGGGGGCGTTGTCGATCGAGGAGCTCGATGCATCACAGCGGGATGTGTTAGTGAATCATCGGGATACGGAAATTGCTGACCGGGCTCGGCGACTGGGAACGACGGCATCAAGTACAGATCGAGAGACGCTGGTAGCGGACTGGCGACAGAAGGTGCAGGGAGTCCGTGGGGATGCGACGGCTGGGGCTGTGGTTTTTGAAAAACGCTGCAGCACCTGTCATCGACTGCAGAACATCGGGCGGGAAGTTGGAGCAGATCTGGCAGCGTTGAAAGATCGCTCGACGGAAGCGTTGCTGACGGCGATTCTGGACCCGAATCGAGCCGTGGAAGCAAAGTTTCTGAGTTACACTGTGGTGACGACGGATGGCCTGCAGTATTCGGGGATGCTTCGAGGGGAGACGGGTGGTGCATTGACGCTTCTGGCCGGGGACGGAAAGAAACATGTGATTCCTCGGGCTGCGGTGGACGAGCTGATTTCATCGCGGCGTTCACTGATGCCTGAAGGTCTGGAGCGGGATCTGAGTCCGGAGGACCTGGCAAATGTGATGGCCTTTGTGCAGTCCACTGGCAGTCCGTGGAAGGCATTCGAAGGGAATGCGCCACGGGCCATCACTGCGGGTGAGGACAGGAGCCTGCTGTTACTCGCGGCGGCGGCGGAAATCTACGGGCCCAGTCTGGTGTTTGAAGCGAAATACGGGAACGTCGGGTACTGGTGCAGCACCGAGGATTATGTGCGATGGTCGTTTGACGTACCGACCAGTGGTGACTGGACTGTGGAAGTGGACTGTGCGTGCGACGATAGCGCGGCGGGCAGCCTGATTCGATTTTCCACGGGAACGCGTCTGCTGACGGCGCGGGTGCCGGGGACGGGGACGTGGGACAACTATCAGACGTGGCAGGCCGGGACCATCGACCTGCATCGCGGGAAAGGCCAGTTGATCGTCACGGCACCGGAGAAGCCGGGATCGGCACTGATTGATATTCGTGCGATTCGCCTGATTCCGCCGGGTGCGCGTTAAGCGAGGATCGAACAGCGGGACCTGTTGAATTTGAGCGTTTTGATTCCTTCTGCAAAGTGAAGTGTGCCATGTCGAAGATTTGTTCGGCTGTCTTTTTGTGTCTTTGCCTGATGCTGTCAGTGACAGGTACGGTGCAGGGTGAAAATCGGATTACGCGTGAGAATGCGTTGCCGGGGGCAACTGACTGGCAGTTAACGCGCGTGAAGATTGTCGGGGCGGAATGCCGTTCGGTGCCGATTGAGGGGTACTGTTCGAAGCAGAGCGTCGCGGCCGGCGAGGCATTGGATGTGATGGTGTCAACCAATCCGGCTCGGGCATTTCGCCTGGAGATTTTTCGCACCGGCTATTACGGCGGTCGGGGAGCGCGGTTGATGAAAACGTTTGATCGCGTGGAAGGCACGACCCAACCAGAGCCGGTGAAGGGGGAAAAAGATCTGCACGAGTGTCACTGGAAGGCCTCGGTCACTCTGACCATTCCTGGGGACTGGTTAAGTGGGGTGTACCTTGGTCGCCTGACGACGATTCCTGAGGGGAATGAGCCGTACTGGCAAAGCTATGTGATTTTCATCGTCCGTGACTCTCGTCCGGCGGACGTTCTGTTTCAGTGCTCTGACAACACCTGGCAGGCCTACAACGTATGGCCTTCGCATTATTCGGTATACACGCATCCGAAGGGCGGACAGGGGCCATGGGCGGACGTCAGTTTTGATCGGCCATACGGCCGTGAGGCACAGTATACAAGTGTGGTCAATGATCCGTTGACGGTTGGAGCGGGTGAGTTTCTGCCGTATGAGTTTCCGATGACGTACTGGCTGGAGCAGCAGGGATATGATGTCAGCTACTGTTCGAACAGTGACCTGCTGACTCCGGATCGTGGTCTGAACTGCAAGTGCTTCATCAGTATTGGCCATGACGAATACTGGGACATTCGGCAGTTCGAAAGTGTTACACAAATGCGTGATGCGGGAGTTGACCTGCTGTTTCTGTCGGGCAACAGCGTTTGCTGGGTGACGCCGCTGCGGGCATCGACGGATGGTCGACCGAATCGGATTTTCTTCCGAGGTGGTCCTTATGGAGGTGAGAACGACTACGCGGCGACGCGGGCGAAGGAGCATGGTCCGTTTCCACTGCACGGGCCTGATGAGGGGTTGCTGATGGGAGCAAGAAATGTGGAGCCGGTGAATGGTGGTGGCGACTGGACGGTAACCAAAGCGGACCACTGGATGTTTCGTGGCGCAGGAGTAAAGAACGGAGATTCGATTCCCGGATTGATCGGTTGGGAATATCACGGCAGTCCGGCTGAGATTCCCGGGCTGGAAGTGGTGGCCTCAGGCACGGCATGGCAGGGAGGTGTGAATCCGCAGCAGTGGACGGCCACGATTTATCCGGGCCCAAAAGACAATTTTGTCTTCAACGCGGCAACCATCTGGTGGGCGCAGGCCCTGGGGGATCCTCCGGGACACACGCTGCCGTGGTCGCACTTCAGTCGTCCGCATGGGCCGGATGCACGCGTCCAGGCGATCACTCACAACCTGCTGCGGAAAGCGATCGAGAAGGGGCCGTGACTGCTGGAACAGGGGGCGAGACTGCTGCCAGCTCCCAGTGCAGGTGGGAGTGTCTTAGGGTGATGGCTGGGCCGAAGTCTTTCGAAGTAAGTTCAGCACGTACGTCTCAGTTCACCAGGCCGGGGTTTCCAGCAGTTTTTCAACGACTTTGCGACGGCTGCCGGTGGCTTCGTAGATTTCGTTCTGTCGGCGTGCTCCACTGGCCGCGGGGATCAGGGCCACGGACTCCAGTTCGCTCAGACAATCCAGTTCGGAGGCTGCTGGCCGGAGTTTTCCGATGAGTTCATCGACCAGCTGAGGGACAGATCGCTGCTGGAAATCACGGTAGCTGACGAGTGAGGCGTCGGCTCCGTAACGTGTTGCGCGCCACTTGTTCTGTTCTACCATCATTGGATGGTACTCGGGAAGGAAGGTCCCTTCGTCGATCTCGTTGGAGATGGTGTGGACCAGGCATTGGATCATGGATGTCAGGGCCAGCACGTGTTCCAGACTGGGCGGAACATCGCAGACACGGACTTCGATCGTGCCGAAGTGGTGGTGCGGTCGAATGTCCCACCAGATTTCACGGATCGAGTTGATGAACCCGGTTTCCATCAGATGTTTGACGAGCCAGACGTATTCACTCCAGTTACGCATCTGGTAAGGCAGTCCGGCTGTGGGCAGTCCTTCCATGATTTTTGAGCGATTGGACTGCAGGCCTGTGCTGCGTCCTTCCCAGAACGGCGAGTTGGCGGACAGGGACAACAGCAGCGGCAGGTGGTGCAGCATGCGATCGCAGACCATCACAGCTTTGTCGCCGGAGTCCACACCGATGTGCACGTGCAGACCAAAGGTGACCAGACGGCGTACTACGTCCTCCATCAGGGTGACCAGCCGATGATAGCGTTCGTGAATTGTGATTTTCTGATGTCGCCACGACGAGAACGGGTGTGTGCCGGCCCACAGCAGGCGAATACCCATGGGGTGCAGAACCGCTTCCAGTTGCGACAGTTTGGATCTCAGATCATCGCCGGCTTCGCGTACAGTTCGGCAGACTTTGGTATTGATTTCGACGTAGCACTGCATCAGTTCCGGCTTGACCGACTCTTTCAGGTCTTCCGGGATGGCCGCAAGAACCTGATCAATGCAGCTGCACAGTGACAGCTCTTTGGCATCGATCAGTTGAAGTTCAATTTCCACTCCGATGGTGGGGCGTTGGTTCGGAGTGAAACGCATGACCGTCATGGAACTGGCATCCTGTGGCAGCGAAACCCCGCAGACGAATGACAACGTTTCTGCGGGGAACGGGGATCCTGGAGGTTCGCGGCGATGGATGCAAGGTCAGTATGCCCCGAAAAAGGGGTCAGGTCTCTTTTAGGCATAGAGATCCCAAAGTCCCCGGCTTGCCTTCGTGTCCCCCTTCCGGGGGGCCTGATGGCTCGAGTTGCACGAAACGCCAGTTGCTGGGAGAATTCCAGGGCACGGGGCCAGGATCCGATTCCGAGGGGAACAGGGTGATTTCCTACCGATCGCTGAAAAAACTGATTGGCGAGACCAGTCTGGAACGGAAATGTCGTTTTCTGTTCGGGATTGCGTTGTTGTTCCTGATTACGGCCAGCTTCTGGTGGTATGCCGCAAGGACTCAGCGCCTTGTGGAAAACCAGCAGGTGCTGGCGGCCCGCATGATGGTGCCTCGAGTGCTGCAGCTGCAGCACTACACCCGTTTTCTGGAACGGGCCCGACGAGCGGAGGCGACTGGAGAGCCGACCGCAGCGGCGAACCCGGCTGCAGTGCAGTCAGCGATTGAGGCCCTGGGAGCTGCGGATCCAGGTGCAACGGGACCAGAAAGAGAGCAGACGTCCCGGCAGAAGTCGGAGGACGAGGCACGCGTGGTGAGTGGAGAAGACCCATTAACCGAAGTCGCGATTCTGCGCAAGGTTATGGCCGCCCTGCCTACAGAATCGGATCGGGCGAGTTGGGAGATTCTGTCGCTGAAGGATTCCGGCAAGAATGATCAGGAGTACGAAGCCCGATCGCAATTCACGTCGAAAGCACGGGAGGCAGAAGGACGTAACTCGAGCGAGTACACTTACATTCAGGACGAGGGTGGTAAACGAAAACTGCTGTATTTCTCAGCCATACGGATCGAAAAGGCCTGCATCGTTTGTCATCTGGCAGATGGCACAGTTCCGGACACCATGTCTGATGAGCAGTTGCAGAGTCTGAATTCACTGAATGGCTTTACGGGAACTCAGGCAGATGCTGCGGCTGTTGATGGCGTGCAGCCTGCGGATCCGGTGTTGCAGGAATCTGTGGCGACGACGGACAGCGAAGAGGAAAAACCGCTGTGTGGTATTGCCAGTATTGAACTGAGTCTGGAAGCTGTCGACCTGCAACTGGCCCAGAATCGTGCTGTGCTGCTGGCCACCGGGATTATTACCGCATTTCTGGCGATGCTGGCAGCCTACGTCATTGTGCGTTACATCATTGTGAAGCCTGTGCAGCACCTGAAAGACGTCAGCGACGAAATTGCCCGTGGCAATCTGAATCTTCGTGCCGACATCAGCACGGGGGATGAATTTGAAGAGCTCAGTCATGCATTCAACCGTATGCTGCGTCACATGATGACGGTCAACGATGAGCTGCGAACACTGAATGAAAGCCTCGATGGCAAGATTGACCAGTTGGCTCAGGCGAATATGGAATTGTTCAACAACAATCGCCTGAAAGATGACTTTCTGGCGACCATCAGCCATGAACTCCGGACACCGCTTAACAGCATTCTGGGATTCAGTGAAATCCTGCAGCAACAGCCGAATCTGGATGAGCGACAGAAACGCTATGTCAGCAACATTCAAACGTCGGGTCAGTCATTGATGGTGCAGATCAACGACCTGCTGGATCTGGCAAAAATCGAATCCGGGAAGATGGAGGTGCACCCTGTCCCGCTTGGGCTGCACGAATGTCTTGGAATTCAGGTGCAGCAGATCGCGCCGCTGGCGGAACGAAAGAATATCGATCTGAAGCTGGAGCCACTGACAGAACCTCTGCCCTTGCTGTTTCAGGATCAGGGGAAAATCAGCCAGATTGTCAATAATCTACTGTCCAATGCGATCAAGTTCACGCCTGAGGGTGGCCGAGTCCGAGTGGCCACACGGATGATGGAGGATGGGTTCGTCAGCTTCAGCGTGGAAGACACTGGAATCGGAATTCCCCTGCAGGAGCAGGAGCATATTTTTGAGAAGTTTCGGCAGGGCTCCACATCACCGGAAGGTCGTGATCATACGAAGCGGGAGTACGAGGGAACTGGGCTGGGGTTGTCGATTGTGCGTGAACTCTCAAGGCTCCTCGGGGGCGATGTGTCCCTGCGCAGCGAGTTCGGCCGCGGCAGTCTGTTTCTGGTGCGGATTCCACTGGAGGTCCCGCTGCGATCCAGTCATTCGGATCCCCTCCCGGAAGCCCGACCGGCCCCTGCTCCACCGCTCATCACCTCGTCGGACCTCGTTACCGGCGTTCGAAGGGATCCAGCCCCTCCAAAACGCATACTGATAGATGTCCAGTCCATCGGCCAGTGATTTACAGTCAATGATCGTTTCCGGCCGTCTCGCGCCGGCCCATGATTTTCAGGAGTTTGTTTCCATGCATTCCGGTTCTGCACGTGACTTATCCCTGCACCATGGACCGCTGAGCGAACTTTTTCCCCGGGTTGATTCAGTCACTGACCGTGCGAAGTGGCTGCTCAATGACGCTCAATTGGCTGCCTGGGATGAACAGGGATTTGTCGTTGGGCCTCGCCTGTTGAATTCCGTGCAGATTGAACAACTGCGAGCAGAACTGACGATGCTCAGCCATCCCGGACATCCGGGCGCTGAGTTCTGGTATGAGTACAATTCGAACGAATCCCGGGATCCCGGAAAGATTCTGTTCCATGCGCTGGGGGCATGGCGGATCGGAATCGCTCTGCATGATATTCTCTGGCATCCGACGTTCACGACCCCCGCAGCGCAGTTGCTCAACGGTCCCGTGAGATTCTGGCATGACCAGTTGTTCTGCAAACCTGCACACCACGGGGGAGTTGTTGCGTGGCATCAGGACTATTCTTATTGGACACGTACGCAGCCGATGGCCCATCTGACGTGCTGGATCGGACTGGATGACAGTACGGTTGATAACGGCTGCGTGTACTATGTCCCGGGCAGCCATCGCTGGAATCTGCTGCCGATTACCGGGTTGGCTGGTGATATGAATGCCATTCAGCAGGTCCTGACGCAGGAACAGTGGGAGCAGTTTCAGAATCCGGTGCCTGTTCAACTGAAAGCGGGAGAATGCGTGTTTCACCATCCGCTGACGGTCCATGGATCCTTTGAAAATCGGACTGCGAACCCTCGACGTGCCGTAGTGCTGAATGTGGTGCGGGATGGTGTCTGCAGTCAGTCGGACCAACCGCTGCTTGATGGAGTTCCAGTGGTACCTCCCGGCACTCCCTTGTCGGGCCAGTTCTTCCCGCTGCTCTACACCCCCAACGCGTGAAGAGGAAGATCCATCTGGGCTGTTACAGGTAGTTTCCGGGAGGGCGAGGTTCCACCCGAGCCGCTGCGACTGAGCTTGTTCAGGAACCACGGACGGACGGGATGTTTTTGATCCACGAAAGACACGAAAGACACGATATTTTGGGAGGGCGAAGTTCCATCTGAGCCGCTGCGCTTGTGATTGGAGGTTTGTTCAGGAACCACGGATGGACACAAAAGAACACGGATTTTTAATGCTGGTTGTGAGCCACGAGGTGCTAACCGTGGGATCGCAAGCGCACCACTGATGGACACCGATCAACACGGATCAACATCGATGGGCTTGGCGCTTGAAGTATCTCGGAACTGGTCCATCGCAGCCTCGGTCGGGGCGAGGCTTCACCTGAACCACGCCGGAATCGATTTTGGCAGCCAACGCAACCCTGCCCTGCCAGGGGCATCAACGCATTCTGTGGTGTTGAACGGACCACAAAAAAAGACGTGACCCTGAGGGTCACGTCTGAAGTCTGTATGAAAGATCCGGCGGGACTGTTTGCCAACCGCAGGCTCAGGCGGCAGCCGTTTCCGGGCGGGCAATTTCTGCCATATCTGTTTCGTCGGCACCACGCCCCTGCGGCAGCTTGTCCTTCACATCGTAGGCCTGCCCGATAGCTCGGAGCAGTCGGATGGACCACCATGTGATGTCGACTTCCCACCACTTGTGGCCAGCGGGCGCAACGGCAGGATGTGCATGATGATTGTTGTGCCAGCCTTCGCCATAAGCCAGAATCGCCACCCACCAGAGATTGCGAGACTGATCACGCGTGTCGTAGTTTCGATAGCCCCAGAGATGCGTCGCCGAATTCACAAACCAGGTGCTGTGGTAGGCAGCGACCATGCGAACACACATGCCCCAAACCAGCCATGAAACGCCCAGCTGCCATCCACCGGTGGCCCATCCGGCTGCCAGCAGCACAATTCCACCACCCCATAACCAGAATGCAAATGTCTTTTCGAAAAACTGCATGATCGGACGGTCGACCAGTTCCGGCACGTAACGACGCATCAGAATGCGTGACACTTCCGTCGTACGTTTCGGGAATAACCACATGATGTGCGCCCACCAACCATCCTCCCGAATCGGTGAATGCGGATCACCTTCCTGGTCAGATTTCTGATGATGCAGACGATGTGTTGCCGCCCAGGTCAGCGGTGAGCCCTCGCCGGACAGACAACCGCACATCATCGTGATGAATTCAGCAGGAGCTTTCAGCTTCATGGACTTGTGCGCCAGGTAGCGATGGAAGCCCAGGCAAATGCCGATACTGCAGGTGACCCAGTGCATCACAAGACAAATCGCCAGCCCGGACCAGCTGAAGAATGCCGGTACCAGAGCCGCGAGCGCCCCGACATGCACTCCAATCAGAAACAGTGTGACGACCCAGTCCACATTGGACAAACGCAGCTGTTCGCGGTGAAAGGCCGAAACCAGAGCGTTGGTTTCACGCTGGAAATTCTGGCGTTTTGCTTCGGCCGGTGAAAGCGGTGCCGATTCTCCCGCTGGGATAATCGGTGACGCGGAATTCAATGCCACACTCAGGGTGCTCATGAGATATTCTGCCCGTTGGGTCAGCGACTTCGGCACATGCGACTGGATTCAGGTCCTTCAAGGAACCTGAGCACCACCACACCACGCACCGCGAAAAAACGTTCACACTATCGGTCCACCGAAAAAGCAGACCGAGAATGCACAGAAGCCTACGGAGGTTATCGGCCCCTTGCAACAGCAGCGTGTGTGTGCGTAGTCACGCGTTTGTCAAAGCTTTGTCAAAGCTGTAAGGTGTTTCTTAGTATGAGTTTACGGGAAATCGCCTGAGCTGGGAGTGTCCCCGAATTCGGGAAATCCCGCTCCCGAGGACCTCGGTCCCCATTGACCTGTGGGGATCAGCCTTCACTTCCCGCGGCCCGGTAGAGGCAACTCGTATAAGTCCGGTGCTTGGCATGCCGCCGCAAGTTAATCCCGAAGCGATGGCAGCACTTAAGCCTCGGGGCGCGAGCCCAATCCCCTCGGAACGAGTCGGCAGGTAACCGTGAAGTGACAATTGCACGTGCACCGCAATCGATGCGGATACACCGCTGTCATGTTGTTACCCTCACCCTCGGTAAGCGTCTTGCGGCACATTTTTGAGCTCGTGTTTTACCACCTCTGCCAGTGATTCACCGGCCAGTAAACGGGAAAAGTAGAATGTCCCCTTTTGCGATTTCGTCCGTGAACAGGTCATCCAGCAAGTCCAGTTCCTGCTGGCTCTTCACCGGAATCACGGTGCCCTGCCCTGCGACCCGTGCCTGCTTCGGCAACTTGTTCGTCGCCTGGCCTTGCGTCCCCATGGCAGGCTGAAGCACGATTGCGTCTGTATCGAGAGCGATTCGAGTTGCCGCGGTGGTTTCCTCAGCAGCAACCGAGTCACCATTTGCAAACAGGTCGTCGACTGTCGCCCACCCACCGACGGCCGGTGCCACGTCATTTGGCATCGGCTGGTCGCCGGTCAGCAGGTCGGCCACACTGACGCTGCGACGCTGGCCGGGTTGCAGTGTGCCCGCCATGATCCGGTCCGGTGTCTGCTGACCATCCAGGTCGCTCAGCCCGAGCACGTGGCCCAGTTCATGAGTCAGCACGGTCAGCAGGTCCATCGTGCCGTCCGGTACCGTTTCGCTCATCGCACCCACGTACCAGCCGTAACCCAGCGCGTCGTCGTCGAGCACAATTCGCGATGATCCAGTCAGGCCCAACGCTCCTTCATCATCCAGATCGCTGATTTCAATGGTGGAACTGGTCAGTCGCGAAACCTGCTCGGCCGTTAACCCAGCCGCTGCCCAGTTGGCGATCGCTCGCGCTTTGAATTCATCAACAAGGGCCGGCGTCAGCGTTGTCCCAGCCTGTGTCAGCTGCTCCAGTCGTTGTCGGCTGCTGTCTTCCATGCCGTCTTCATCAAACAGCACTCCGTCCAGCATCTGCGGAGCGACC
>JBDKIW010000204.1:0-11907 GCA_039796955.1 Planctomycetota bacterium | reverse complement strand
GTGGCGAAAATCACGCAGAGGGCCCCCACCGCCCCGGAGACGCCGGCGAGAATGCCCGACAGCACGCTGGGACCGAACCAATTCAGTTTGGAGACATCCTTCGCCGTCGGATCACTCTTCAGCAGGAAAATAAAGATCCCCGGAACAAGCACTGCCACGAGGAAGTAGGCCACACCAACCATCAGAAACGCCCGAAGATTACTTCCCAGCTTTGCTGTCGCGTCGTGGACCATAGGCACATAAATCCCCCAGGACAACGCCGCACCGCTGACAAATGCCCAGACCGTCCACTTGATATCGCCCATCTGAATACTTCCCCCGGTGACAAAAACAAAACTCGTGACGCTGGAAGACACCAGTTCCCGCATCACAACAGAGCTAGCCCCACCAACACGCAAGGTGCAACGCCCGGGCAGGGCCAGCACAGCGATTCTGCAACCTTCAAGCCGCCACAGCGCCTGAGGCCAGTGAATACAGGCAGACTGACAATCCGCCAAGGCCCAATGCCTGCAACCCTGATCCACTCGTTACAGATGCACAATGAGCATAACAGCAACGCGCAGGCGACACTGTCGATCACTAAGCACATTCTTGCACAATCATGGCGACTTCCAACCCTGCCGTGCAGGCCAGACCCGCACTTCTCACAGGAAACAATCAGACGCCCCGCATCAACCTCCGCCAAATCGATCCGCCAGCCGTAACATCAGCGATAGCGATGTTCCGGAAACGTGGCTGACGGGATTTTGCAGTAGACCGGGCAGTGAGCAGACTGCACAGTGCTAAAGAGGAGTCGCACCGGCGCAATCTTCCGCGCTATTGCCGGCGCGTGAAAAAGCCCTTCGGTGGATGAGGCTGGGTACAGTGTGGGGACTGAACTTTTGAGGAAACTGGGGAGGCTGCAGCGGCTGGGTCACCGAAAACAGCGAGTGATCTCTTCGTTCAACACTGGCCACATCCACCGAAGGGCGATTGGGTGTAGACAGACGCAGCACTTCGTGTGCCATGCATGAATTTTTCTCTGGACTAAGCGATCCTCCACATTCGGCACGTGAAGCTCAGGAAAACCAGCATAAAAACGGGGTTTCATCAGCGACCGACGCTGTGATTTCGGCGCCGAAAGGCCCGGTCAATTGCCATTCAGCGCCGAACTGTTATCATTCGGTCACCGTCTCGGCGCTGAAAACTTCCTCAAATAAACATCCCCCATGCGACATTGGCTTCAGTCATCTCCGAAATCAAACACCGACCAGCGTTCGGCTGTGGCGGCATTTCTCGGATTGATCGTCGCATACTGTGTGGTTGTGCTTTGGTTTGTCGCGACGTTTCCTGACGTGGGAATTCGCTGTCTATTGCCAGACACCAATCAACTGGGGGTCGGCGTTGAGATTCAGCAATACCTGGACGTGGACGACGGTATCACCGACCCGGCGCCGAAGGCCGGTGATCGATTGCTCAGCCTGAATGGTCAAAAGTTGTCGACGTTTCTCGATTTTGTCCGTGCTTTGCAGGGGCTGAGATTCGCCAAGGTTGCTCCGGGAGGCCAACTAGCGCCTGGGTCTGATCCAGGTGAGTTACGCGTTCCTCCATTGGTAGAGATTTATTCCAGAGATCCCATGCAACCGTCGGCTCGCTTTGTGGAGGTGGAGTACCAACGGGCTGAAACTGAGCAGGGGAAGCCCAGTCTGATTCAACGCACTTATTTACCGGTGCGTCCGGTACGCATGATGGAGATTGCCCTGACGATTGTCTGGTTCGCCTGTCAGTTGACGATCCTCGGGTTTGCTGTCACGGCATACTGGTATCGTCCCTTTGACCGGGTCAGCCACGCCTTTTGCCTGATGTGTAGTGCCTCCATGGGGGCTTTTGTGCCTGGTTTTCATTGGTGGATGCTGCCTGCCAGTCCCTTGCTGAACCTGCCCTTCATCTTTTGCGCCGGCTTGCTCCCGGCACTCGTGCTGAACTTTTTCCTCGTCTTTCCGCGGGAATCCGAGGTTGTTCGGAATTGGCGTCGCGGAGTCTGGTTTGCCGTCTATCTGCCAGCAGGTATCATGAGCCTGCTGATCGCCATAACGTACTGGACAGGCTGGGCACTCAACGGCACCCTTGCGACCGGGCCGTTGACCGCGATGCAGAAACTATCTGCGGTCTCACAGATGCTTTTTCAGGGCTCCATTTCCGAGGTGGCTCCGCCAACCTCTGCAACAACTCTGCTGTACATTCTGCGTTTGCTTGTGCAGGTTGCCATCGGCCTCGCGTCTTTGTATTTCGGACTGACCGTGGTTCGGTTGGCCTCAAGTTTGCTGAAGAGTGATACGCCGCGCGAACGTCGTCAGGTTGTCACCGTGTTGAGTGCAGCACTGCTGGCGACGGTGCCGATTGGCTACACGCTTTTTCTGGCATTTTTTCGTACCGTCGAATTCGCGCTCGGTCGCGCTCAAATGCCGATGTTTACCGCCAGCATGCTGTTTATGGCGGCGTATTCTCATGGCATGCTGCGCGACCGCCTGATGCTTGCAGAGGATGTGGACGATCGCAGTCGACGCTACATCGGAATGTCTGTCCTTGTTTCCGGCGGATTTGCAGTCTTCCTCGCTCTTGGATGCATGCTGGCCCATTCATGGAGCCTGCCACTGAACTCGTCGACAACGCAGCAGATTTCACTTTTCCTGATCCTGTTGCTCGCAGCGGGCTTAAGCTTGTGGGGGCGAGATCGCCTGCAGTCTGCGCTGGATCGACGGTTTTTCAGTGAAAAGTACCAACTCGATCGAGCAATGCAGCAGTTGAATCGCTCGGCCGCCTGCCTTGCAGAGCCCTCAGCGATGGCTGAAATGACGTTGAAGACGTGTGAGGACGTAATTGCGTCTTCGTGGGCTCTGATGTACGTTCGGGACGGCCAGGGGACATTTCGCCTGATCGGCAGCCGTTCCGCCCCGCAGGTACCGTCTCAGCTACCGCCGGAATTGCCGCAGGGTACCAATGTCCAGCCGGTAGTTGTGCCTCGCCTGCCATCAGCCAATCGCGAGTCCATGGACGCAGTGCAACGTTTGCTGCATGAGTTTCGAGCGGAACTGCTTTGTCGGCTGGAGGGTGAAGATGGGTTGCACGGGGTGATTCTGCTGGGACGTCGTCGAAACGGAGCCATCTATACGGCGGAGGACTTTGCGTTTCTGCAGGCGATGGCACGAATGAGCGTCCTCGCTCTTCACAGTTCCAGAACCAATCAAACCATGGCTCGCCTGAACGCCGAACTCAAAACAAAGATGGAGAGTATTTCAGAGCAGCAGCGACAACTGGCTGCACTACGAGCCGAGTTGAAGATACTGCAGCAGGAAGCCGGACAATTCCCGGTCACGCAGACAGACAATCAACTGGATCTTGAAGGGGTACGAGGAAGCAGTCTCGCGCTGCAGCAGGTTCTCACACAGGTTCGAAAAGTTGCTCGCAGCAGCTCAAATGTGCTGATTCGCGGAGAGAGTGGCACGGGTAAGGAACTACTTGCGCGTGTGATCCATCGAAATAGTGACCGGGCAACTGCCAGTTTGATCTGCGTCAATTGCGCAGCATTATCGCCGTCACTTCTGGAGAGCGAACTTTTCGGCCACGTGAAAGGTGCGTTCACCGGGGCTCACGCAGATAAGCCGGGGCGATTTCAGGCGGCTCACGGCGGAACTCTGTTTCTGGATGAAATCGGTGATGTATCACTTGAAACTCAGGTCAAGCTGCTCCGAGTCCTGCAGGAACGACGGCTTGAACCCGTGGGAAGCGACACAAGTGTCGACGTGGATGTCCGGCTGATTGCCGCCACAAACCGAAATCTCGAAGAACTCATGGCAAAAGGACAGTTCCGGGAAGACTTATTCTACCGGCTCAACGTCGTCACACTGACTCTTCCCCCGCTGCGAGATCGTGCTGCAGACCTCGCAGAACTGATCTTCTTCTTCCTCAGTCGCGCTGCAAGCAAAACACGGAAGCAGATCCGACAAATTGAACCTGCGGCCCTTGATGCGTTGGAATCGTACAGCTGGCCGGGGAATATTCGCGAGCTGGAAAATGTCATTGAACGCGCTGTCGTACTTGCGGACAGCGATATTGTGACGGTTGACGATCTTCCTGAACACCTGCGCCCCGGCCACAGCACTCCTCCGCTCGTTCGCAGAGAACGGATGCCGAAATCAGGAGTGCCCGTTCGAAGTGTTGTTCGCAAACTGCCTGGTTCGACGACGCCCCACGCTGCACCAACGGGATCTCCGATCGATGAAGAACAGATGTTGCGGGAGGCCCTGAGCCAGGCCGCAGGAAACAAGGCCGTTGCGGCCAGAAATCTCAACCTTCCCCGCAGCACATTCTTCAGCAAATGTCGGAAATATGGCATCACCTGAAAGACGACGCACGCCGCACAGACAGCTGTGTTCCCGCTTGCTACCTTGACTTCGCCTCAGGCCGATTTCGGGAGCAAAAGCTGACAGGCCATCCGTATCGACTCCAGCATGCCCGCCTCGCAGGCCGGAGTCTGACGGTTCCATGCCCGATCAAAGGCCGTTCCATGCGTGGGACTGGTTCGAACGAGTGGCAGCCCGAGAGTGATATTAATTGCCGCGTCGAACCCGAGCAGTTTCACCGGGATATGCCCCTGGTCATGATACATGGCAACCACGCCATCAAATTCTCCAAGCACAGCTCGACGAATCAGAGTGTCGACCGGCAGGGGGCCATGCACGTTGCAGCGTCGTGTACAATGATCAACCGCAGGTGCGATGACATGAGATTCCTCATTTCCGAAAAGTCCATGCTCGCCGCCGTGCGGATTCAGGGCACACACGGCAATGGATCTGCGTGAACAGCCGGCACGTCGCAGAAATACATCCAGCAGTTCAATCTTTTCCACAACGCCCGCGGTAGTCAGTTGCCCGGGCACACTGGCGAGGGACGTATGCAGTGTTACATGAGCGATGCTTAACCCGGACAGTCCCGATCCATCGAGGGAACCAGCGGTGTTGCCGTTACGCCCGAGCAGTTGTCGAACGGGCTGCAACGCGGTTTCAGGAAGATGCAGCAGCATGGCAAATTCCTGCACACCACATCGTTGTGCAAGGATTTCCGTATGGCCGGGAAAATGATGCCCGGCAAGGTGCAGTGATTCTTTGTTCAGGGGAGCAGTGACAATTCCGTCTGTACATCCCGCGAGCGTCAGATCGATCGCCAGGTTCAAACATTGAAACGCCGCATCACCCGCGGCCGCACTGACCTGACAACGCGGAGCTGTTAATGCCGATGAGTCCGCCGGATTGCAGACCGGAATCCCACCGGACTGCTGGATTTGACAGACGTCCTGACGAAATGCCACCGGATCTTTTACTGACGCGTGCATCAACCGGAAACTCAGTTCGCAAGCGATCAATTCGGCTGCCTGCTGAAAAACTTCCGGGGGGCCAATCAGAACTGGCACGACATGACTCGGGAATCCGGCTGAACATAATGACCGGACGATGACCTCCGGGCCGATGCCCGCGATATCGCCTGCAGTGATTGCCAGCAGTTGTCTTATCACCTTTTTGCTCCAGACAGGCGGTTGGCGTCAACAGAGACTGGGTTAATGATCAACAAGCAGCAACTGATCAGCACGAAACACGGGCCCCTCCACGCAGGTACGCCGATAATCCCACTCGTTCTCCCCGACACGTACACGTGTTACGCAGCTGAAACAGGCTCCAAAACCGCAGGCCATCGGAGTTTCGAGTGACAACCAGCAGGGGACATCGGCATCGGCACAGATTTCGGCAGCGGCCTTCATCATGGGCTCAGGTCCACAGCAGTAAACATGAACTCCACTCTTTTTTTGCTGCAAATGATTTCTCAGCAGCGACGTGACATAACCATGCAGCCCACAGGAACCATCATCTGTGGCAATCTCCAGCTCCAGTCCCGGCAATCGAAAATCATCAAGTCCCGCCAGCCACGCCTTTGAACGCACTCCGTAACAGAGCGTTACGCGCGAGGGGCGAACCGGAGTACTTCTGGGAGGATTTCCAAATTCTGCCAACCCCAGCGCCTCTTTAGCCACGCCGAGAAATGGCGTCTGGCCGATCCCCCCGGCAACACACAGCAGGTGCTCACAGTCAGCAACTGGAAAACCGTTGCCCAGAGGTCCCCACAGACTGACCTGCTGTCCAGCCACCCAGTGGCTCATCAGCGTGGTCATCTTACCAATTCGGACGAACGCAAATTCCACGGCGACGGGCCGACCAGCTTCGTCCCGACAGACATCATACAGTGCAAACGGTCGCCCGAGCAGTGGATCACTTCCAACTAACGGTCGGATCATAAAAAACTGACCCGGCAGAATCGTCTCTGCCAGCACCGGGCACTCAATTCGCACGGCCCATGTGTCTCGAGCCAGGGGACGCACCTGAGACACCGTGGCAGTAAACTGGCGAGCACACGCGGACATTCCCGGCAAACAGGTATTCTCCGATGTCATCTATTCCTCCACATGATCTAGCCGCTGCTCAAACTCAACAACGTCGATGGTCAACAGGTATTCTCGAACATGAATCGCAGTGGTGACAGCCCGGGAACAATTGTTTTGCGACGAATTTTCAGGAATCGTGTTCGCTGCCGGGAAAAACGGCTGCGGATTCGCAACAGCGCCCGGCATCCGCCCGCACTTCGCGAACAAAGACACCCACATCTGAAATCAGAAAGCCGATCGCGTCAGATTTTCTTTGCAGGAATCGTGACCAGAAACTCGGTTCCACCGGAATCTGAGCGGATCAGTTCAATATCGCCCGCGAGCGACTGGCGAGTGATGTGGCGGCAGACAAACAGCCCCAGTCCGGTGCCATGATCCTTCGTCGTAAAATAGGGTTGAAAGATCTGTCGCTGAGCCTCTGCCGTAATGCCATGACCTTCGTCACGTACCCGAATCCCGATCCGTTCAGGAAGGCTTCCGGATGCAGGTATCAGCTCCGTCACAATCTGCATGGCGGCGCCCTCATTCATGGCATCCAGCGCGTTGAGAATCAGATTCAGCATGACCTGGACCAGTTGATCATAAACCGTACGAATATTGGGCAAGCCCGCAGCAAAGTCGGTGGTCACCGACTTGCCTTTCCAGCGTTTGTAGTACTTTGCGATGTTAAGGGCATCATTGATGGCCGCATGGACATCCACCGAGGATTGTTGCTGACTTGCCGGTCGACTGAAACTTGTGAGCTCCCTCAGTGTACGCTGGATGCGCTGCAACTGCCCATCCACCATGTCCAGTCGCTCCCGGACATACTCGTCCGTGTTCTTGCGGCTGAGCATCTGCACGATGGAACTGATTGATGCCAGCGGGTTCCCGACTTCATGCGCAATCCCCGCGGCCAGCAGGCCAAATGCAGCCTGCTTCTCCTGCTGCACCAGCATCGCCTGTGACTCCTGAAGTTCCTTGGATCTGGCAGCGATTCGGCGTTCAAGATGCTGCTGATTGGACTTCAGTTCCTCATTCAGAATTGCCAGCCTCTGACCAGCCTTTTTCAGCAATCCTGTGAGTGCAATGATGGCCCATGCCCCCCACCCCAGAAAAACGAGAGTCAGAATAACAGTCACGACATCGTGCTGAGTCTGTGTTGCCTCGTGAACTTCCGAGAGCATGCGCTGACTACCGTAAAGCCCCAGCAGGATGTAGCTGATGGAATGCAGGCAAAAGGTCGTAAACGTCAGCGATGGGGAATGGCGAATTGCACAGACCAGCAGGGAAAGGAAATAGTAGAATCGGAAGGGGCTGGTTACACCTTCGTCGAAATGACACAGCAGGCCAATGAAGAGCGCTTCCATGACCGAAATCCCGACACGGTAGTTCGTCAGCAGAAGCTTTCCTTTCCAGCTGGCCAGTGTGTCCACCAGCGCATAAGCCGCTCCCAGCGTCAGCATTGCATTGAGCTCGGGGGGACTTCCGTCCCGAGTCCCGAAATTCACGTACAGGTAGCCGACACACAGCCCAAACCAGCGAATCCTGACAGTTATTGACTCCGCTTCTGACTCACGTCCAACCGGATCAAATAACCGCCCGGAGGCGGCAGCTTTCAGACTTGCTGGAAGCCTGAGGATCGCAGACGGAGAATCTCCCGATGATTTTGTACCAGCACGACTTGTCTCCGTTGAACTCATGATTCCTGTCCCGAGGGGCATTTCTGCCCCTGTCCGTCTGCGTTTGCATTCTCATGGAAGTCCCAGTGCGGGCCCTGCAAAAAACGGAACCGCTCTGGAAGTGCGACACTCGGGGGCTTCAGTCAACACCACACGCCTGCCAACACCAGTCGTCGATACCCCGTATCGCCGACAAAAACAGACGTCCATCGCGGCATGCCCCGCGCCCCCTGGTCTATGTCCCTGCCGTATTCTCTGACATAACAGACCTGATGTCACGCAGGATTTGGCCATCAGCGGTTTCTTTCGCTGCTCCGACAGGCATATTCTGCCGCGTTAGTTCAGGATCAGGCTGGACTATCCCCTCGGGCCCCGAGGGCAGGCCCAGACTGCAAACATTCGGCGGATTCTGCGAACAAATCAATAAACACCGTCCGATAATCCATTTGATCCCGGATTGATGGGTGCAACTCTGATCTCTGACCTGAGGTTGGGGGCCAGAGCAGTTACATCGCAATCAACTGAAGACATCACAGGGGCGCAGGGAGCTTATCGAATGGAGAAGGCGGTCAACGTTCTGGCACTTGTCCGCAATGGACACCGATACGTTTTTTTATACGACGACCAGAGCCTTGACACCCTGCGCGCCCAACTCGCGATTTTCGCAGAAGATCCTGAGTTGGATTTCAACTGGCGTGACGCAGCCAATCTGCATGATCGACTGCTCAGCCTCGGGGAAAACTACTCCTGCTCGGAAATCGAGGACTTCCCGACCTGTTTTTGACGGTTGCAGACGCAGGCAAGGCGTACGTCATTCCCGCTAAACTGCGGGCCTGATCAGGTTCCCCAGCCGCTCCACTCAAGCATTTACCGCCCGGCCGGCATCAGGGCTGACTATGCAAACTGCCATCCGCCGATTTCTGAATTACCTGCATGTTGAAAGAAACTCATCTGCACTGACGGTGAAGTCGTACGCCGACGACCTTTCGCATATTGTGGAGTTTCTGCAGGAGCAAACCGGGAGTATCCCCGAACCTGGTCACATTGAGGTGGGCATTCTGAGAAACTACGTGTCGTGGCTGCACGAATGTGGTTACGCCAGAACGACCGTAGCTCGACGACTGGCCTGTCTTCGGAGTTTTTTCCGCTATTGCAATCGGGAAGGCATCTGCGATCTGAATCCGGCAAAGCCACTTCGTACTCCCCGCACTGGTCGTAAACTCCCGCACTTTCTTACGACCGAACAGATCGGGACACTTCTGACGGCACCGCCGGCCAATCAGCCCGCGGGTATTCGTGATCGGGCAATCCTCGAAACTATGTATTCCGCCGGTCTGCGAGTTTCTGAACTGGTAGGTCTTGATGTCGGCGACTGGGACCGCAGTGCCGGGATTCTGCGAGTTCTGGGGAAAGGGCGCAAAGAGCGTCTCGCCCCGGTCGGAAGCTACGCGACGAAGGCCCTCGACAACTGGATGGAATTCCGCCAGCCAGACGTCAAAGCCCCGGAAAAGCAGCGAGCGGCGCTTTTCCTGAATCGCTTCGGCCGACGACTCACCACTCGCAGCATTGGGCGACTTCTGGAAACACATATCCAGACCGCCGGCCTCTCATCACAAACAACTCCGCACACTCTGAGGCACACCTTCGCAACGCACCTGCTTGACGGTGGAGCAGATCTCCGCAGCGTTCAGGAACTTCTGGGGCACAAAAGCCTGACCACAACTCAGATCTACACGCATGTCAGCACGCGTCGTCTCAGGGAAACCTACGAAAAAGCTCACCCGCATGCTTCCCGCAACAAAGCCTCCTGAATTCGGGATCTGCTCAACAGCCGAAAATTCCCGGGGAATTCCTGATTCGCCAGAACCACACAGGTTGTTATAATTTCGCTTTAGGGACGGATCCCGATCGGCTCTTCACCGGATTGACAGGAATGTCTGCTCCAAATCACCTCTCCCTGTACGACCAGTCAGCCCCCGTGGAATACGGGTCACTGCTGCAGTTTTCGGATGACCCAATCGCCTGCATGAGGAGTCTGCATACGAAATATGGTGATCAGGCCGTACTGCAGGATCATGGTCAGCGTCTGGTTTTCGTTTTCTCTCCGGAACTCAACCGCCAGGTGCTGTCGGACAGCCAGATTTTCCAGTCTCAGTTTTTCGCAGTCCGGGGCAGCCGCAATTCTTCACAACGGCGCGTAACGTCAGGTCTGTTGAGTCAGAATGGAAGCGAGCATCGAGACACTCGCAGGTCGATGAAGGATGTCTTTGCCAAAAAGGCACTGCCAGGTTACCACGGGATCATCTGCCGTCTAACCGACGAGTTGACACAGAGCTGGCACACGGGAAGCGGCTGTGATCTGAACTCAGAGATGGTGCAGTTCATGCTCAGAATGACCAGCGCACTGCTCTTCGGCCTGGATGACGTGGAGTTTGCAGAGAAACTGGGACGGCTGATCGATCGCTGGACGCATCGAAACCACGAAGTGGGTATGGGAGCGCTCGTTTCTGCCCCACAGTTTGCCCAGGCCTACGATTCACTGCTGCAACAGGCTGAAGAACTTGAACATTCGATTCGCGAGATGTTTTCACGACATCGAAGTGGACATACGGATGGGCTCAATATCCTCAGCCTGCTCATGGAATCTGCAGCAGGTGAGCAGCATATTTCCGACGATCAGCTCGTTGGGCATGCGACGCTGCTCTTTGCCGCCGCTCATTTGACAACCGCTCACACATTCAGCTGGACGTTGCTCCTGCTGTCGCAACATCCACAGGTCCTTCAAAAACTGAAAACGGAACTGGACACCCACGTTGCGGGAGAGATCCCGAGGCTTGAGGAACTGGAAAACCTGCATTACCTGGATGCCGTCATTCGCGAGAGCATGCGAGTGCTTCCCGCCTCATCGTACTCGCAAAGAATTACGGCCCAGCCAGTCTCCCTGGGAAATCTGCATCTCAACGCGGGAACTCCCGTCATCTTCAGTCAATACATCACACACCATCGCCCTGATCTGTACGACCAACCTGACAAGTTTCGTCCGGAACGCTGGCAGTCACTGAACCCGTCGCCCTATGCTTATCTGCCATTTGGTGCCGGGCCAAGGATGTGCATCGGCGCTCCGCTCGCTATGGTGGAAATTCGTACGGCGCTGACGATCATGCTGAAACGCTTTCATTTTCAGATTGAACCCATGAGCACGGTAAATGGGCACGTGATTTCCACGATGCTGGGGCCAACCAGTCCCATTCATGCGACTCTGATTCCCACCAATGTTCTTCCCACAACCGTCCCGATCATGGGTTCGATCCACTCCCTGGTTGAGCTTCCCGAGCAGGCACGGATCATCTCCCAGCGTCGCGCGGCGTGAAACTTATCGCGTATTGTCAGCGGCAGGATGGGCAGGCGTGTGAAGCGTGCAGGCATACTTGCGCCGCAAAGTGCGATTCTCCACGGGAAGGTGTGAGCCTGAAACTTCCGTACGTGTGGTATTTATCCCGGACCATGGTTCCCGATGCGGCACCTTCGTCTTAGTGCGGAGACAGACTTCAGAGCGTCTGGTTTTCCTGCTTCAGTGCGGAATCGTCGACGGAAGTTGGTGACCAGATCCAGCCAGGCCTCAGAAGTACATTCCAGGCGTTCCAGAATGGGTTTTAAATCTCCGGAGATCATGCCCGGTTTATCGCGTCGAAACTGTCGACCAGTCCAGTCCAGAAGCTGCAGGTACTGATCAAGCGACATCGGCAGGCAACCCTTATTGCTGGCGCGCCGTAA
>JBDKIW010000203.1:0-2558 GCA_039796955.1 Planctomycetota bacterium | reverse complement strand
GGGACTCAGCAGGCTCTCAGTGATCTGTGTCAGACACTGCTGAGTATGAATGAGTTTGTGTATGTGGAATAGATACCGGGCTGAGCTGTCGTGCTCGGCCCGTTCCTTGTGCAGAAAACCGCGGTTGATCCTGGGCAGATAGCGAATTTTCCTCACTTTGGTCACAGCTTGACCAGCTTTCGCCCGGCTTTCTATACTGCCCGTTTCCGTAGTCACCATATTTTCGTCAGTTTCTCTGGAAAGTACCGACAATGTCGGAGCCGCAATACGTTCACCAGGAAGATGAAGTGCTTCTCGCCAAAGTCCTGCGAGACTCGCGTCCGCTCCTGCAGAGGTACGGGACCTCACTGATTTACGCACTGGCGGCTGTGGTGGCAGCGGCGGCGATCTATGTGTACATCTCTCGTCAGCCTCCGGCCACGGCCAAAGAGTCGCAGGCATTGCTGGCGGCCAGCACGCCGGAAGAATTTGCGGAACTCGCTGACAACGCCGCTGGAACTCCGATTGGAGATTTCGCCCGTCTGCGCGAAGGGGAACTGATCCTGCGTGAGGCACTCAGCAATCTGTTCACCAACCGCAAACTGGGGCTGGAAGAACTGGACAAGGCTGAAAAGGCCTTCAAAAAGCTGGACGACAGCCGTGATGTCAGCGATGAAGTGCGTCTGAAAGTCCTGGTTGGGTTGGCTCGGATCACCGAAGCCCGCTGTGATGGGAAAGACGAAACGGTCAAGGCGGCGGTTGAAGCATGGGACCGCGTGCTGACGTCCTTCCCCGCGTCGAAGATGTTTTCCGAACTGGCTGAGTCCCGCAAGAAGAAACTGGAAACACAGGAAATTCGCGACTTCTACGCCTGGTTCCAGCAGCAGGACCCCAAGCCGGGTGAAGATCTCGGACTGCCGCAGGACGGCCCCGGCGCCGTTCCCGGAATTCCAAACATCGAAGATCTGCTGAAACCAGCACAAGCACCGGCGGCCACGGAAACTCCTGCCCCGGGAGCGGAGTCGAGCACGACTACTCCGGAAACGGCGCCAGCAGCACCACAACCTGAGCAACCGGCAACTCCGGAACCTGCTCCAGCGGCTCCACAGCCCGAGCAACCGGCGACTCCGGAACCTGCTCCAGCGGCACCGCAACCAGAACAGCCAGCGACACCGGCTCCGGCTGAACCTGCTCCAGCTGAACCGCAACCTGAGCAGCCAGCGACCCCGGAGAAGTCGGGCGAATGATCCCCGATGAACCGGAATGCGACGACTTGCCTGACGAAGATTCCGGTGAGATGGCAATGGACACGGGTTTGGCATCGACCGAGCCCGTGGACATCACTGTCGAATCACGTGCGCACGGCTGGAGACTGGATCATTATCTCAGTCGTCTGTTCCCGAACCACAGTCGTTCGCAGTTGCAGCGAATTATTGAGAGTGGCGGGGTGCGACTGAATGGATTGGTTCCCCGCGTTTCCCGACGCCTGCGTGTGAATGATCGGCTGAGCGTCACATTGACCGATGCGGAACGACCGGGGATTGAACCGGAAGATCTGCCGCTGAGCATTGTTTACGAGGACGATGCGCTGGTCGTCGTGAACAAAGCCGCGGGCATGGTGGTGCATCCGGGTCGTGGAAGTTCCCGAGGAACTCTGGCGGCGGCCCTGCAGTTTCATTTCAATCAGTTGAGTGACGTGGCGGGGCGGCATCGTCCCGGGATTGTGCATCGCCTGGACCGCGACACAACCGGAGTGATTCTGGTTGCGAAAGACAATCAGGTTCATCAGAAACTGGCCGCGCAGTTTGAAAAGCGTGAGGTTCGCAAGGAGTACCGGGCGATCGTGCGCGGGGTACCGGAGCTGAATTCCGACTTCATACGGACATTCATGACCACGCACCCGCGAATTCGCGAGAAGATGATTGTCTGTCCGGAGGGGGGTAACGCGCGTGAGGCGGTCACCTTTTATCGGACGGCGGAGAATTTTGGGCGGTATGCCTTCATGGAGCTGCATCCGCGGACCGGCCGGACTCATCAGCTGCGTGTCCACATGCAGCACATTGCGACCCCGATTGTGGCCGATCGGCTGTATATCGGGACAGGGGAGCTGAAGGCTTCGGACATTGTCCCGGGCACGGCTGAGGCCGCTGACCAGGTACTGATTGCCCGGCAGGCGTTGCATGCCTTTCGGCTGACCATTCGTCATCCGATCTCCGGGGCTGAAATGCAGTTTGAAGCGCCGCTTCCGGACGACATGCAGAGGACTCTTGAGTTTCTGCGACGGAAAACCGTGCAGGCCCGCAGCCCGGGTGGCACTGTTCGCTGATTCCCTATTCCCTGATTGCTATTTGCTGATTGCTGACCGCTGACCGCTGATTGCCATTCGCTGCGCACTGCGCCTTCAGGTCTTCTGGTTTCGGAAGTCGTGTCGCACGAGGCCGGGCAGGACATCGGCATTGAGGCTGGCGATGCGACCGGCGGCCAGATGCTCCCAGGCGATCGCGGCCATCGCGGCGTTGTCGGTACAGAGTTCCATGGGTGCGATCTGCAGATCAATTTTCAGTCGAGTGGCCATCGCC
>JBDKIW010000202.1:0-3811 GCA_039796955.1 Planctomycetota bacterium | reverse complement strand
GCCACGTTTGTCCCCGTCGAACTAGGCGGTGGCGATGGAACAGCGAATGGGCATTGGAACGAAGTCAACGGCGGTGGCAGCAATACCGGAATTGTCAGCAACATCACCGGCAAGGATTTTAAGTACGAACTGATGACCGGCTGGCTCAATTCACCAGCGTTCATCAGTACCGTGACGCTCGGTGCGTTTCAGGACCTGGGTTACAACCTGCGGCCGATCCCCGAACCGTCCACCTGGCTGTTGGCGATGGCACTTACCGCCGTCGCCGTCCGACACACACGACGACGCGTGAAGGCTTAAAGGATCCGCTCGGACGGAGCCGCCGGAAGTAAAAATCCGGCGAATGTCACTTGCCACGGCAACGACACCTGGGTGCTCAAAAGAGCTCCCAGGTTGGCGAGCTCAGCGGCCTTCGGCCAGCTGGCGATACTTCTCAAGGTACTTGGCGTTCAGTTGTGTGTGCCGGCTGGACAAATCCACTTTCCGTCCCTGAATCCATGCGTGTGTGATCTGAGTTTCTGTTTCCAGAGGATCGCCGGTGCTGACGAACAGTGTGGCATCGCGTCCCGGTTCCAGCGAGCCGACTCGGTCCGCGACTCCCAGAATTTGTGCGGGGTACAGTGTGATGGCCCGCAGAGCTTCTTCCCGGGACAGTCCGTAAGCGGCTGCCGTGGCGGCCTGATACGGCAGATTGCGTGTGTTCCATGTTTCTGCGCGGCCTGAGCCGGAAATGCAGAACCGGACTCCGGCACGGCGCAGTCGTTCCGGCAGAGTGAATGCAGCGTCATAGTCTTCATGGTCACGCTGCGGATCCCGGTGAATGGCGCTGATGATGACGGGAACATCATACCGCTTCAGCAATTCTGCGCACTGTTCGGCATCATAGCCGCCGAAGAGGATCATCTTCAGTTGTTGCTCTACGGCAAACGCCACTGCCGCCTGAATCTGTGCGACACTATCGGCGTTGATCAGCAGTGGAATCCTGCCCTCAAGGACGGGCTCAAGGGAAGCAAGTCGAATGTCGAAACGCTGCCGCAGCGGATCGGATTCGCGAGCCTTGAGATACTGTCGTGCCTGGGAAAACAGATCGCGAATCTGCCGACCAGGAGAATTACGATTTTCGGCTGCGTTCGCAGTGTCAGGTTCACTGGGCCAGTTGATCACCAGCGCGGCAGCCGATTTCAGGGTCATGGCTTCCCATGTCCAGCCGTCCATCATCATCACAGACGCTTGTCCACTGACCAGGCCACCGGAAGGGGCGCTGACTGCGATCAGCACACCATTGGCCCTCGTGACTGGAATCAGTTCACTGTCCGGATTCACCGCCACGTTGGCGTTGACGTTGGGATTCAGAAGCCCACCTTCCGAACCGTCGAGTGTGGCTCGTGTGGAGGACAATTCCTGCAGGCCCAGTTGCGAATGGGATTCGATCAGGCTGGGATAGACATGTTGACCGTTGAGATCGACGATGTCAGCGCCGGCCGGAGGTGCCAGTCGAGTTCCCATTTCGGTGATGCGTCCTTCGGCGAAGACCAGAGTTCCCTCCGGTATGACGCCGCCGGCGACCGTATGAATCACACCGTTGACGAGCGCGATGGGCTTTTTCTGAGGTGCGCCGGGGATCTGATCAGAGGCATTCAGGGTTTCCAGCAGCACGAGGCTGAGGAACAGACAGATCAGGCGAGAGGAGTAGTGCTGCATGATGACTTCTCGACGTTCAGCAAATCAAAATCCGGGGACATGGAATGTTTCACAGAGAAACACGATCGGCAGACGGTACCTATTGTTGTTCTGCGCCCGCGCGGGCCTTCTGCAATTCTGCCTGGTGTCGAAAATGTGCGCAGTATTCGTCGATTCGGGGCCACAGTTCTGCGGCGTCCACGTCACGTTCACCCACACCACGCATGGCTTCGCCGGAGGTCAGGATTTTCTGGATCAGCACATTGCGTTTTTGTCGGGCTGTCTGTCGCAGTTGTTCGTCCTCCTCACGTGAGAAGTAGCGTCGTCCGTCCACCCACGTCTGTTCGCACCGAGTGAAGTTGGACAGCGGATCGCCGTTCCAGATGACAAAGTCTGCCTGCTTGCCGGTTTCCAGTGAACCCACCAGATGATCGACTCGCAACTGCTTTGCGGGATTCAGCGTGACAAACTTGATCGCTTCCTCGCGGGGAACGCCACCGTATTTGACAGCCTTGGCGGCTTCCTGATTGAGATGTCGGGCCAGTTCTCCGTCATCGGAGTTGAAGGACACAACGACGCCCTGCTGATGCATCAGCGCACCAGCGTGTGGAATCGCGTCGTACACTTCAAACTTGTAGGCCCACCAGTCTGAAAAGGCGGACGCCATGGCGCCGTGCTTTGCCAGCTCGTCAGCCACCTTGTAGCCTTCCAGAATGTGCTGCAGAGTCCCGACGGTAATGTCGTATTGCTCAAGAACTCGCAGCAGTGCCAGAATTTCATCCTGGCGATAGCTGTGGCAGTGAATCCAGCGTTTGCCCTGAACAATTTCGACCAGTGCTTCCAGCTCCAGATCGCGGCGCGGTGGTATTCCCCGGCGTGTCTTTTGCCATGCGTCGTGGCGTCGGGAATAATCCCGGGCAGCTTCAAAGGTATCCCGGAACAACTGCTCAACGCCCATGCGTGTGGTTGGATAGCGACCACCGCCGTCCATCCGGTTGCTCTGCTTCACGTTTTCTCCCAGTGCGAACTTGACCCCGGGAGGCGCTTCGGCAAATTTCAGTCCTTCACCATTCTGCCCCCAGCGAAGTTTGATCACCTGGTTCTGTCCGCCAATCGGATTGGCAGATCCATGCAGAATGTTGGCCGCGGTGACTCCACCTGCCAGTTGCCGATAGATCGTGATGTCGTTGGCGTCCACAAAGTCGCCCACACGCACTTCACAGGTGATAGCCTGCGTCGCTTCGTTGACGCCACCATCCGTGGCCATGTGGGAGTGACAGTCGATGATACCGGGGGTCAGATGCATACCGCGGACGTCGATCACCGTGGTCTCAGCGGGAATGACAAGGTCCCTGCCGACGGCCGTGATGCTGCCATTTTCGATGATCAGCGTGGCATCTTCCAGAATTCCGGCGGGGCCACAGGTCCAGATGGTCGCATGGACAAACGCGGTGCGTCCAACCATTGCAGGCAGTGTCGTACGACCAAAAGCTCCCAGCGGATAATTGACCTCGAAAGAGGCTTTTGTGTCTGGCTTGTCGGTCTTATCAGCAACCGGCGTGTCGGTGGCCGGCGTCGTTTGTGCCGTGGCAGGCGCTGCCGTTGTCGCGTCAACCGGCGGTGTGGTTGGTGGTGTAGCGCTGGCCTGCGCGGCATTGGGGTCAGTCGGAGTCGCTGGTGGGGCAGCAGCGGGCTGTTCCGTTCGTTGCGCGACGACGGTTGCTACGGAGCCATCGATCCAGATGACGGTACCAATTCCCGCTGGACGATCTCGAACCGCCGAGTTCGGTTCGGTCAGTGTAAGTGAAAGTCGGACTGTGCCGTCGATTCCCCATTCTCCCCCGGAAAAGCTGGCCGTCAGCAAGGTGTCGTTTAATCGCAGGGATTTTAGTTCCAGCAAATCCGGTTTACTGGTTGCGGGGCTGTTCGCGGCGGTTTGTGTTTCCGTCGCGGCCGGGGGCATGTCGCCAGCGGTAGGTGTGGCGGCTGGCGTTGTGGCGGCGGGTGGCGTTGTGGCGTCCGTTGATTTCGTATCGCGGCGACCAGTTTCTGCCGCGGCGGGAATCGGGCTGCGGGAAACGTGTCCGCGGAGGCGTCCGTCGGACTCCTGCACATTCAGATACAGGCGATT
>JBDKIW010000201.1:0-3717 GCA_039796955.1 Planctomycetota bacterium | reverse complement strand
AGCCAGAAGGTCGAGGAAGACTACCTGCTTCCCTTGCGAGCACAGATCCGCAGTCTGACGGATGCGATTTCGAAGACATCCCAGACGATGCGTCGCGCCGAATGGGAATGCCAGCATGAGCGGGAACGGGGCGGTTCACTTTAGTTTGCGGAAACCGTTGCCAGGGTGCGGACGTGACCCATGGCGGTGCCCCGTGTTGTTGAATCGCTGCTGAAGGGTCCGTTGAACTGGAGAGGCCCAGGCAACTACTGCCGTGGCATGTCCAGCCACTGCTGCACCAGAGGCTGCAGGTCTGTGGGAGCGGCCGTGGGAACGTCCTGGCGATTGAGTAATCCATTGAGTGGGACGGTCGTATTTTCGATTTGTCCGCCGGTAGCGATCCAGAACTGGCCGCTGGCCAGACCGGAATCGATATTCAGCACGGGATTGCTGTCTGCGGTGAAGCGTGCGGAGGTGATGGGCTGCCACTGGCCATCGGGCAATAGCACAGAGGGATTGGAGAACACGGCCTTACGAGTCTTTGTGGTTGACACACGGTTACGCTGAAAATCTTCGACGAAGGCGTAGTAGCCTTTCATTGACGTATCTTTGGTCAGGGTGCTGAATGTGACGAGGTGCCGCCAGGCGTTGTCACCGGGGTGAAAAAACCACGATGAGTACTCGGTCCGGTCACCGGAGCGTTTAGCGGCCACAGCGAAGCGGTAGGTTTCACCGACCTTCCAATCGAAATCCAGGAAGGACTGACCACCGGTTCCCTCATTGCCGAAACGTTTGACGCGCACGTCCGGATGATTGTGAAGCAGTTTCACACGCTGCTCATCCCTGACGGAATTGGGATCATTCTGGTCACCCGGATCCCAGACAGAGAACAGGATGACTTTGCTGCGGTTACTGAGTTCCTGAAGACCGAAGTAGCCCTGACTAAAGCCGCACACGCAGAAATACGTCCCTTCGGCGGAAGACTGCACCTGAACCTCGTTGTAGAAGACAACGGAATCGGGCACCTTTTGATAACCAAGGTGGACCGACCGACAGGCGATGCCTTTCAGTTTTTGATCAACAGCAACGACGGGATGCAGATTGGGCAGCAGGCAGAGACTGACGGTACTGATCAGCAGGCAGCGATGAAAGAGAGTCATGGTGTTTCGTCTGGAAGAGGACAGAGAACAGAACTCGCAGCGTGGAATTGCCGGCCGGCACCGCAACCGAGGGGCTGGAAACGTGGAGTTTTCCCGGGACTGTCCGGCCGCGGGCGTTTGTGCACAGGCCAGTATAGCGAATCGGAGGGAAAATCAGTAGTCGACGCAGAATCTCAGCTGTCTTTGGGCCATGGAGCAACGTGTGAGCGGTTTTGCAGAGCCCAAAACGCCAGAATTCCTCAGTTTTCATGCAAATTCGACGATTTCAGACGAACACGGGCGGAAATCACCGCGTTGATGTTGGGCCATCAGAAACCTGAAGAATCGCCGACTGACGTCCTGAAAAGATTGTGTGCGGCATCGCGGAAAGGTAGCATTTTGGCAGCAGTTCGCCGATAATTCTGTAAAGAACGCTGCAGAACAGGCGGGTTGCATTCCTTTCCGGGTGAGACGATGTGAGGACTGTAGCAAGAGAAATCTGACGGCGGGCGGGTACTGATGATCTCATCCAGGGATCTCCCGATGTCTCTGGGAATCGGGGTGAATCAGCAGTGACCGGGGTTCAGAAACTTCCGCGGAATCACGTCCGCGACGTCGAATGAGCCCGGAAGATTTCTGTGCGCGAGCGATGATCGCAATTGGATCAACGCAAGCGTTGCGGGCAGGAAATCAATGGCGGACAGGATTGAGTAAACAGGTCGAAACAGAGGCAGACGGGTTGCGAAACAGAAATCCGCTGCAGACACCGATGGGGGTCATTGGTGTCGGTTAAACAGGACCTCACAGGTCGGAGCCTACTCTTGAGCACGATTCCTGCAGACATGACATCTCAGACGGCGGCAGAAGCTGAGGTCCTCGAAGAAGGATCCCCGCTCTGGGCATTGTTTGACACAGTGCCTGCCTGGGGCATGAGTGTGCTGTTGCATGCGGGAATCTTTCTGGTCCTGCTGACGATCACGCTGCCCGAGATCGTCCTTCCGGAACTGAACCTCACCTCCACCGTTGAAACGGAAGAGGTGCGACCTGAAGAGTACGTCATCGACACGGAGCCCACGGAAGAACTGGGCACGATGAGCACCCTGAACATCGAAGGAGCCTCCGCCGCGATGGCTCAAAATCAGGGACTGGACAACCACAGGGAGAATCTGCAGCAAATCGAAAGCAGCATCGTCAACCCGAAGGTTGAGATGTACGAAACGGTTATGGCACCCAGTGAAGCAGAGACCATCGAAAACCTTGACCTCACCGGGACCACTGAGCATCCGGGGGGCACGGAGGGCGCCGTTGACCGCGTCACACTGGAAATCGCTTCATCGCTGCGACAGGGAAAGACGCTTCCAGTCTGGCTGTTTGACGAATCAATCTCCCTGGAAAGTCGCCGGGAAGAGATTATCGCACGGTTCGAAAACATCTATCGTCAATTAGGCCTGATGGATGATCTTGACACCAAAGACGCGCTGAAGACCGGGATCATTGGCTATGGGGCACAGGTGCACCTGCTGCTGAAAGAGCCTACCAGTGATCTGGAGGAAATGTCTAAAGCCGTGAAGTCCATCACCAGCGACGTATCCGGGGTGGAAAACGTTTTTGCGGCCATCAACCTGGCGATTCGCGAGTACGGCCCGGTGCGTCGAAAGATGCGTGCGAACATGATGGTCATCATTGTCACGGACGAGCGTGGCGATGACTTTGGCGGAGAATCATACGCCGTTCTGGAGGAAACCGTCCGCAGACTGACTCGCGAGGGCATTCGCGTGTACTGCATCGGTAATTCTTCGCCCTTTGGACGCCAGAAAGGATACGTCCACGTCAAATGGAAGGCGGAAGACGGAACGGAATTCGAAGACGACATTCCGGAAGCGGATCAGGGTCCGGAAACTCCGCTGGCCGAAGGGCTGCAGTTGCCCTTCTGGACGGCGAACGCCCAGCAGCTTGATCGCATGTCCTCGGGGTATGGTCCTTACACGCTGTCCCGGCTCTGCAACGAAACCGGTGGCATCTTCTTCGTGGCGGACGACACCACGGTCAAGAAGTGGGATCCGCAGATTATGCGTCAGTACGCACCCGACTATCGGCCGGGATCTGAGTATCGTCGACAGGTGCAGAGTAATCTTGCCAAGGCATCGCTGATCGCGGCAGCGCAGCTGGCGGTGACGGAACCAGTGCCGATTCCACAGCGGACGTTTCAGGCCAATAATGACAATATTCTGCGTGAGCAGATCACAGAGGCTCAGAAACCGCTGGCCGTACTTGACTACTTCCTGACTCGAGTGCATGAAGCACTGGACATGGGTGAGAAGCACCGTGACAAGCTGGACACAGACCGCTGGCGGGCGCAGTACGATCTTGCCATGGGGCGTATTCTGGCCATGCGTGTCCGGGCCTTCGGATACAACGCCGTTCTGGCTGAAATGAAGTCCAGTCCAAAGCGTTTTGAAAAAGCGGAAAGCAATCAGTGGATTCTTGAGCCATCGGATGAGATTCAGGGGGCCGCAAATGTTCGCAAGATGCACGACAAAGCACTCATTTACCTCAATCGAGTGATCGACGAGCATCCTGGAACCCCCTGGGCGTTCCT
>JBDKIW010000200.1:0-2842 GCA_039796955.1 Planctomycetota bacterium | reverse complement strand
CGGGGCTTGCATCTCCCCATTTATTAATCCACACTGCAAGTCGAGTTCCTGTGCAGCCGCGATGTTCTGCACCCCGCTGTTGTCTCTCCGTGGGTATACCTCCACGCTATCACTGCCCACTCAGCATCAACTGCGAATCATTTTCCGGGTAGATCCGATCCCGCCGGCGAATCAGTCGAGGAATTTCCGACAATGCCCCCACGTCGACCAAAGGAAGGTGCACGGTTTACGAAGTACTTCGGACCGTTGTTGGACGCCCTGCGTGATTTGGGGGGATCCGCGCGTCCATCGGAAGCAGCCGAACGCATTGCTGAGTCACTTGGTATATCGCAGGCGGAACAGGACGAAGTCCTGGACTCTGGCTCGGCCCGTTTTTACAACGCGGTTCAGTGGGCTCGCTTCTACCTTGTACGAGAGGGACTAATTGACGGCTCAACCCGCGGTGTCTGGACATTGACGCCGACGGGAGCGAGTACTCGTCTCACACAGGAGCAATCACATGCGATCTTTCTGAAATGGGTGGATGTTTTTGCAAAAGCAAGACGTAAGCGAGCCACAGAAAAAAGCGAAGACGAAGAGGACATCGATGATTCTCAGGATATTGTCCCGGAGTCTCATCGCTCGCAAGTTGCGAGAATCATCAAAGCGATGAGCGCGTCGGCATTCGAGAGATTGTGTCAAAGACTTCTTCGCGAATCCGGATTTGTCAGCGTCCATGTCACAGGACGCTCGGGAGATGGCGGCATTGACGGAGTTGGCCATCTGCAGGTAAATCCATTTGTTAGTTTTCGCGTGCTCTTTCAATGCAAGAGATATGGCGGTAGCGTCTCGCCCTCGGTCGTGCGTGATTTTCGTGGAGCCATGACCGGACGCGCAGATAAAGGAATCATCCTGACGACAGGCACGTTCACAAACGAGGCAAAGAGGGAAGCGTATCGCGACGGCGCCCCACCGCTGGAACTTGTCGACGGTGACAAATTGATTGAGATGTTTGAATCCCTGGAATTTGGACTGAAGCCGATAAAAAGCTTTGAAGTCAATCATGAGTTCTTCAGGTCATTCGAAGCAAAGGACGAACGACAGTAACGGCAAAAAACGGAGGGCAGCAATTGGGTCAGGAACCAATAGCCTAAAGGCCCGCGGGGTGCTCCGCACTAATGGTTCCTGACACATTGTTTCAAGCACGCACTATTCGTTCCTAACCCCTTTTTTAAAGCCTTCACTCATGCCAGCCTGTGAGCTAGAACCGGCCGACAAGCGAGCGTTCATCGACGCTGTCGGACAGAAACTCGTCAAACGTCACGGAAAAAAGAAGTACTACAAGACCGGCGATATCGCACAAGCCGCAACAGATTGCGGATATCCCATCGACTGGGCGTGCTGGGCCTATTGCATCTTTGCCTCACCAGATGCTTTCAGGTCGCTGCATGAAATGACCGGCGAAGCCTGCGATTACGCAGCGATGAAGGCTGATGTGCTCGCGGCTCTCGCCGATGGTGCCTTCCAACTGCCCAATCTCGAACTGTCATGGCTGGAATGGCCCGATATCAACCTGTCGCAAATCTTCGATTGGTTCGACTGGAGCCCATAAGGCAAGGGCAGAAATATGGGGCACGAACCAATAGCCAAACGGCCCAAAGGGTGCTCCGCAGCTTGAAAAAAAGGGGTCAGGAACCAATAGCCAAATGGCCCGAAGGGTGCTCCGCACTATTGGTTCCTGACCCCTTTTTTCAAGCACACACTATTGGTTCCTGACCCCTTTTCCGATGCACGCATACACAAAATCGCAACCGACCGCTAACGCGTTGTCGCTCACAAACACGTGGGCTTGGCGGCGCACCATCCCGATCCATCTGTGTCGATCCGTGTCCATCCGTGGTTTCAACCCCGGACCCGTCAAACAAGCCGGTCCGTTTGAAACCCCTTCGTGCCGACAGATTCGCGGCTTGGCAGGAGCCGCGCGCTCCCAAATGGGCCGCCCTCCCCGAAAATGCATGTCTCATCGGTCGCCCGCGAGGTCAGTTCTTCGTAATTGTTTCGTCCAGATTCAGCAGCACGCGGGACAGCAGAGTCCATGCGGCTGCGTCCTGAGGTGTCACGTTTTCCGGAAGCTCGGGCAGTTTCGCCGGGTCGCCCGTCATAATATCCCGTGGATTCAACCAGCCATCCGCCAGTCGCTGACGCCGGGATTTCAGTGCGGCCAGAATCTCCTTCAATTCCGGTTCCGTGGGTTCCCGCGACGTGCAGAGCAGGAAGCCATAACGGGCTCGGGCGACGTCATCGACGCCCCCCTCTTTCACAATCCGCAGGCCCAGTCCCCGCGCTGCCTCCACAAAAATTGTCTCATTCAGTCCCGTCAATGCGGCGAGTGGAGTATTCGATCGCACGCGGCGCGGGCACGAAAAGTCCCCGTTCGGCGCGTCCAGCGAGGACAAGACAGGGTCAGGCATGGACCGTTTACGGAACACATAAACGGCACGACGGTACCGATCTTCACCAGTCGCTGCCGTCCAGTATCCGGGATAGGTGTAATTGTAGTCCAGTACGTTCTGAGGCACTGGTGGAATCACTCCGGGACCACCCGCTTTCAGGCTGAGCAATCCCGAGACACTCAAGGCAATATCCCGAACAATTTCCGCATCCGCTCGGTACCGCGCTCCCCGGGCCAGCAACTGATTCATCGGATCTCGTTCCCGCAGCTGCGGCGTTTCCACAGATGCCTGCTGGTAGGTGCGGCTGTTCAGGATCATGCGAATCAGATGCCGACGACTCCAGCCATGCTCCATCAGATCCACAGCCAACCAGTCCAGCAGTTCCCGATATTCCGGCAGGGGGGCCCGAG
>JBDKIW010000199.1:0-10435 GCA_039796955.1 Planctomycetota bacterium | reverse complement strand
ACATAGCCCTTCTCATTGGTCTGCAGTTGACCTTTGAGAAAATCAGTATTGGGCGTGTGGCCGATAGCGGCGAAATAGCCGGTAGCTTCAAGAACTTCGGACTGTGAGGGATCCTGGGTGCTGCGAATTCGGACACCAGTCACACCGGACTGGTCATCGCCGAGGACTTCGTCGATGGTCGAATTCCATTTGACCTGGATCTTGTGATTACTGAGAGCCCGTTCGGCCATGATGCGACTGGCGCGGAAGGAATCGCGTCGATGAACGATATAGACGACAGACGCGAATTTGGTGAGGAAGGTGGCTTCCTCCATGGCGCTGTCACCACCCCCGACCACGACGACGGGTTTGTTTCGAAAGCGGGGCAGAGCACCGTCACACACGGCACAGGCTGAGACACCTTTGTTTTTGAAGGTTTCTTCGGAGGGCAGTCCGAGGTAGTTAGCACGAGCACCGGTGGCAAGGATGATTGCGTGTGAAGTGAACTGGTGTCCGCTGAGTGTTTTGAGAACGAAGGGGCGCTGAGACAGGTCAACTTCGACGATGTCATCGGTGACGATGCGTGTGCCGAAGTTTTTCGCCTGCTGACGCATGAGTTCCATGAGTTCGGGGCCGCTGACACCATGTTTGTGGTGTGGTCCCATATACATACGTTTGTCGGGTTCGATGGCAGAGTCGAGGTAGGCGGTCATGTCACCGGCTGGGAAGCCAGGGAAATTTTCGACTTCTGTAGTGAGTGACAATTGTCCGAGCGGCAGTGTGCCCTTGAGTCGGTTGTCCTCTGTTTCGGCGCCTTCGTAGACCACGGGATTCAGCTCGGCGCGTGCAGTGTAGATGGCAGCTGTCCAGCCGGCGGGGCCGGACCCGATAATCGTCACCTTCTCGGTCATTTGAAACCCTGTTTTCAGATCGCGGACAACATGGAGGAGATGTTTGAGAGTGCTCCCGAAGCGGAGGAATCGCATCGAGTGGTTGTGCTACAGGCTAACGAAGGCAGGGCCATGTCACAACACAGCGGCCCGGAGACAGGGCTGGTCATGTGCCTTGCGGGGCGCGGAAAGGCGTGAATTCCCTGAGTCGGGAAATCAATTCCCCGGCGGGAGACCGGGGAAGGATGTTGCAATCAGTGGAATTCCCGATAGTCTTGATGGGGTTCGTCCGGCCTGAAGGCATGAATTCAAACGTGAACTCGGGTCAAAGGTCACAGCTGGTGGACGTGATGTTGTCAGGAAGCACGGGTAGTGAACGGGAACGTTTTACAACTCAGGTTGCAGGACATTTCTGCCTTTGTCAGCCGGTCATTCGAAGAAGGATATTTCGGATCCAGTGGGCCGTGTGGTATCGTGATTTGAGATCCAGCGAGGCGATTGCCGACGGCGGGTACGTCGTTTCCCACCTTCTCAGGAATCCCGTTTTTAAGTGTTTGCCATGCAAAAGATTGCTGTTCTGTTCTGCTTGTTGTTGATTTGCTGCCGCTTGTCTCCGGAGTCGCTGGGGCAGGGAAACGAGAAATCGGCGGTGGAAGGTCGGGAGCGGCCGATTCGGGCGTTGCTGGTCACGGGGGGGTGTTGCCACGACTATGAGCGACAGAAGCGAATTCTGACGCGTGGCATTAGCGCTCGAGCCGATGTTCAATGGACGGTGGTGCATCAGGGGGGCACGACAACCGACACGAAGATTCCCCTGTATGACGACCCGAACTGGGCGGACGGCTTTGACATTGTGGTGCACAATGAGTGTTTTGCCGGTGTGGATGACAAAGAGTTTGTGGATCGGATTCTGAAGCCGCATCGCGAGGGACTGCCGGCGATTCTGATTCACTGCGCGATGCACAGTTATCGAGTGGGAGATGACCGCTGGTTTGAATTCTGTGGTGTGCAGTCTCCCGGGCATGGGCCTCATTATTCGTACATCATCACCAATGAGAAGCCGGATCATCCGATTATGGGCCGGTTTGGTGATCGAATTGAGGTACCGAAGGGAGAGCTTTACCACACGGTTCGGGTCTTTGATACAGCGACACCGCTTGCTACTGCGCGTCGTCAGGACAATGGTGAGTCTCAGGTGTGTGTGTGGACCAATAACTACCATGGGGCGCGGGTCTTTGCCACGACGGTCGGACATTACAACGAGACGATGGTGACTCCGGAGTATCTGGATATGGTCACACGAGGTCTGCTGTGGGCGGTAGGGCGGGATATTGACCGCAGCATGACGCCGGTCGCAGAGGAAGAGCAGCAGAGGATTCAGGCACTGGCCACCGCGGCTTCAACGACATCTTCTCCGGTGCTGACGCAGGGCTGTTGTGGTGAGGGCAATCTGGTGTTCGGCAAGCCAGCGCAGGCGACCAGTGAAGAGACGGGCAAGGGGAATCTGGCTCCAAAGGCTGTGGATGGTCGGCTGGATACTCGTTGGTGTGCGTCCGGTCCCCAGTCGGGTGAGTCACTGACTCTGGATCTGGAATCTGCTCAATCCGTTCGTCATGTGCGACTGCACTGGGAGTCTCCGCAGGCTGTTTATCGTTACACGCTGGAGGGTTCTTCTGACGGAAAGAGCTGGGAGCTACTGGCGGATCATTCACAGGCGGAGAAGCGCAACGGACTTTCGACGGACGCGGTGAAGGCGGACAACCTGCGTTATCTCAGGGTGAATTTTCTGGGGTCGAGTGCTGGCTGGGGGAGTTTGTGGGAAGTCGAAGCGTACGCGGGCGACTTGCCGGCATTGCCCGAGGGTGTCGGAGTGGGCGCACAGGGCCTGGCCAGTCTGGAAGACGTGAAGGCGCCGGAGGCACTGGAAGTGACCATGTTCGCAGCGCCGCCTCAGGTCACCTATCCGGTGTGTATCACGACGTCCGCGGCCGGGGAAGTGTTTGTGGGTGTGGATGAGCAGGGGTCACTGGGAAAAGACCCGGGTCGCGGGAAGGTCGTGCGTTGTCAGGACACGGATGGTGACGGCCGAGCGGACCGATTCAACGATTTCGCGGTCATGGATCATCCGCGCGGTCTGATTTACGACAATGGCTCATTGTGGGTCCTGCATCCACCGTATCTGTCGGTTTTCCGTGACACGAATGGTGACGGGACATCTGATGAGAGCGAAGTGCTGATTGAAGGAATCAGTACTGATGAAGTGAACAAGCGCGGGGCAGATCACACGACCAATGGAATTCGGCTGGGAATTGACGGCTGGATCTACATCGCAGTGGGTGATTTTGGATTCAACAGGGCGGTTGGGAAGGACGGAACCACATTGAGCCGTCGTGGCGGCGGGGTTGTGCGTGTCCGGCCGGACGGGACCGACATGGAGATTTTCAGTTGGGGGCAGCGCAACATCGTGGATATCGCGATTGATCCGCTGATGAACATTTTCACGCGCGACAACACCAACGATGGTGGTGGCTGGGACATTCGGCTGTCGCATGTGATGCAGACAGCAAACTACGGCTATCCCTCGCAGTACATCAATTTCACCGAAGAGATCATGCCGCCGCTGGCGGATTATGGTGGTGGATCGGGATGTGGTGCGTTGTACTTCCAGGATGGTCGGTGGCCTGAGCCGTATCGAGACATGTTGCTGACATGTGACTGGGGACGCAGCGAAGTTTTCAGTCATCGTTTGCCGGCCCATGGCGCAACGTTTGACGCGCAGCAGGAGACTTTGTTTGGTGTACCGCGTCCGACAGATGCTGACGCGGATGCCAGTGGAAGGCTGTATGTCACGAGCTGGAAGAACGGTGGTTTTTCGTATGAGCGACCGGACGTCGGCTTTGTGGCGATGGCGGTGCCACGGGGCTATGTGGCGAAACCGGCGCTGGTGTTTTCGGAATTGTCTGATGAGCGTTTGGTGGCTCAGCTGGGTCATGTCAGTGACGCGTGGCGTTTGCATGCCCAGCGCGAGATTCTTCGGCGGCCATCAATCACCGCCGAGTCGTTGCGAGCACTGGCGCTGGACAAGTCGGTGTCTGTATTCGGGCGAGTTGCGGCGGTGTGGACACTGCGCCAGAAAGACTGGGAGGGTTTTCGGGCGGCTTTTGTTTCGTTGCTGCTGGATGCGGACATACGGGAGCATGTGATTCGGGCAGCGGCTGATCGGCGAAGTCAGGTGGACCGGGGGCACGCGGCCCCGATCGCCTCAAAGCTGGACGACAGCAATCCTCGGGTGCGGGCTGCCGCAATTGTGGCGATAGCGAGGCTGGGTGATGTGCGGCCGGCTGGACGATTGCTTGAGCTGACTCGGCGGACCGAGCCGATGCCTGTCGTTGAGGGGGATGCGTGGCGACAGGCGGATCCCGGTCGAGTGATCCCGCATCTGGCGGTGCAGGCTCTGGTGGATCTCAAGGCGATCGATGTATGTCTTGGGGCGGTTGGAGGACCTGAGCACGCGGGAGCGCTGGCGGCTCTGAAGCGAATGCATGATACAAAGACGGTGGATGGGCTCTTCCGGCGACTGGGCACCAGCTATGACCGGGCGTTGCGAGCCGACATCTGGGCGGCCCTTATTCGGCTTTACCATCAGGAAGGCAGCTTCACGGAAGACAGCCCCAAATGGTGGGGGACTCGCCCGGACACCACGGGGCCGTACTATGATCGGCAGACGTGGTCTGAATCAGAACGCATTGCTGCAGCGTTGCGGGTGGCCATGCAGGAGGGTGATGAATCTCTGAGAGCGGAGCTGGCCGCGCAGCTGAAGAAGCATGTCGTCAGTCCGGACGGGCTGGCAGTGGAGCAGGTGGCGATGCAGGAATCCGAGCGGGCGATCGAGGTCCCGAAGGTGGATCCGACAAACCCGGACCTGATTGCCAACCTGGACTACTCAGAGGTGATCCGCAGGACTCTGGCGGTAGAAACGGCTGACGCCGCACGTGGGCAGCAGTTGTTCCGGCAGCAGTCATGTATTAACTGTCACACGTATGCGAATGGCCAGCAACCACGGGGCCCGCATCTTGTGGACATTGGCAAGCGGTATAAGAAAGAGGAGCTGATTGAATCGATCGTGCATCCGGGGCGCAAGATTGCACAGGGATTTGACACCTGGGCGTTCGCACTGGATGACGGGCAGGTGCAGACCGGATTCGTGGTGCTGGAGAGCGCCGAGACAGTGACTCTGCGGGACGCCACCGGGGTATCCAGAGAATTGCTTCAGGATCGGATTGAGGAGCGAGTGAAACAGGAGATTTCCATGATGCCTCAGGGGATCGTTGGCAATCTCACACCGGAGCAGCTGGCGGACCTGCTGGCCTGGTTATCCACTCTGCACTGAAACGTCTGAGGCGGACGATTTCGTGTTCGGGCAGTGCTGATGCCGGGAAGGTGCAGGGCGGTGTTTCGTCCATGTCTGTTCCCGGGAGCGACTGTTGCGGGCAGACAGTTTAAGCGGTTTTCGGCATGAGGCTGTTCCCCGGGGCAGGGGGTTGTGATAAGTCGAGTGCCTCGTGGATTCGAACTGTTCGAAGCGGACTTGAAAAGGTCGTCCCGGGGCCTGGCGTTTTTGAAAAACGCGGACAGTGCATGGGTTGAGAGAAGAGTGGTGGTGTGTGTTGTTTTGGAGTGACCTGACGTCAGAGGAGGGCGGCAGTGAAAAAGGCGATACCGCCGATGAAGACGAGTCCCAGTGATCGGGCGCCCGGCTGGATCGCAGTGACTCGGGGTGCTGCTCTGGGAATGGCTGCTCTTGTGGCCCTGAATCTGGCAGAAGTTCAGGTGCTGGGGACCAGCGCGGTGGACAACTGGCTGGTGTCCCTGCGTCCGCTTTCGGAAACGCTGGGGGTGGTTGCACTGGCGGTGATGATCCCCTGTCTGTTGCTGTATGTTGTTCGCCCGGCATTGCCGGGAGTCCTGCGTACGGTTGTGTTTCTGTCGCTTCTGGCGATGTGTGGTGCCTGGGCTCGCGAGTTGATGCAGGCGAATGCCATTGCGGATCCGTTACAGCGTAATGCCGCGCTGACTCGACCGCTGGGGCTGCTGCTGATCAACCTGGTGATAGTCATTGGGATTCCTGGAAGTGCATTTCAGAGCAATCGGGGCCGATCCTCGGTGTTTTCCATTCTGTTCAGCGCGATTCTGACGCTGGCGGGCTTTCCGATTCTGAGTATCCAGACGGAAGGTGTGCCGATTGGCGAATCGGGTGGAGCTGCGCGAGCGGTGGTGGTATTTGCCACTGCGGCAGACGCTGGTGGCGAGTTATCCGAGGCGATGATTGACCGGTTAACGACAGCGATGGAGCAGTTGCGTGAGCATCCGCGAAGCGTGTTGGTGCTTTGTGGTTCTGCCGGGGATCGCCAGTTGGCCACGGTGGCGCAGATGCGGAAATTTGTGACGGATGGTGGCGTGCAGGAGTCGCGGATACGGGACGACAGTGCTGGCGGGGAGTTACAGAGTGTTTTGCAGCGGGTGCGTGAGCTTCCGCAGGTTCGTGAGGAGCCGGACGTCGTACTGGTCTCGCATTGGTACGAATTGGCGCGACTGAAGATGCTGAGTCACCGAAGTGGTCTGAGAGCGAGGCTGGTCGCGGCGAAACAGCAGCATGCGTTATTTGGTCAGAACCGACTGGTTGTGTTCGAAGCGTGGCTGTATGGTCGAGCGATGGTGGAGCCGGCGATGAGTTTTCTGCAGGACGTACGAGTGCCGTCGGAGGCGGAGCTGGAACCGCTGGAGCTCCGTGAAGACAAGGTCCCGGAAGAGGAGAATCCATTCCGGGAAGTGTTGGACGGAGCAGAGCGTGGCTGAAAGTGGCGTGGGGGAGAGAACGCAGCTGGCTCCGAACCGCGGTAAAGTCCGGTAATCTCGGCACCGCAGATTGAATCGCCCTGTTGTCCTCGTAAAATCGGCGTTTTTGAGATCGGAAAAACAAGCTAGCCTCGTGAGTGACCAGATGGACGAAGCGATACGCAAGGCCCGAGTACTGATTGAAGCGTTGAGCTGGATACAGCGGTTCCGGGGGCGTTATGTGGTCATCAAGCTGGGCGGAAGCACGCTGGATGACGTGGCAGCGGTCAACAGTTTGCTGGTGGACGTCGTTTTCATGGCGACGGTCGGAATGCGGCCGGTGATCGTGCATGGCGGTGGAAAAGCGATTTCCTCTGCGATGAACGCGGCTGGAATTGCCCCGCGGTTTGTGGCGGGTCGACGATATACCGATCTGCCGACTCTGCAGATAGCCTCACGGGTTCTGGTGGAAGAAATCAGTCAATCGATAGTGGATCGGATCACACTGAATGGGTGTCGATCCACGGGACTGCACTTCGGAACAGAAAATGTGCTGACGGCAGAGAAGCTGACTTTACGGGATGAGCACGGCGAGGTTCTGGATCTGGGGCACGTGGGGCACGTCACGGAAGTGGACATCGACACGATTGCGCGGGTGTGTTCAACGGGAACGATTCCAGTGATTCCCAGTATTGCGTTAAGTGCCGTGGGGCATCGACTGAACGTGAATGCGGATACAGCTGCGGCCGCTGTCGCGCGGGCTCTGTCGGCAGAGAAGCTGGTATTTCTCAGTGATATTCCGGGAATTCTGACCAACATCAAGGATCCCACCAGTCGACTATCGCACGTCACGCGGGATCAGGTACGGGCGTTGATTGCGGATGGGACGATTGCCGGAGGAATGGTTCCAAAGGTGGAGGCGGCGCTGGAATCACTGGACGCCGGGGTCCGGAAAGTGCATATCGTGGACGCAGCGATGCCGCATTCTGTGTTGCTGGAGATTTATTCGGACACGGGAGTGGGTACAGAGATTGTTCCCTGAAGTTTGGTTGTGTGCTGACGGGGGGCGATTGTTGATTGGTGCGGCCACGATTTGTGGAGAAAGCGGGGAACCGTAGCGGCTGTCAGGTGTCTTAAGGAGACGCTGATACCGGCCTTATGGACGCTGGGGTTCATCGCATCTGTGGTGAGGGGGCGGTGCCATAGCTGTCCTGAGCAGATCAGATGAACGTTTTCGGAAGGCAGCGGAAGCGGGAATGGGGTAGATTCCCGGTTGCTTCCGGATCGTGGGAGGATGGGCAGCTGCCGGAAAAGATCTGGATATCCTTCTTCCACATCCTGTTAGGATATGTAGCAGAGTCTTGTTGAGATGTGAGAGGTATCGGGGCTGGTGCGGGACTGCACAGTCCGGGTGCTCGGCGGTGGTGGGTTTTCTTATTGGAGTGACAGTGATGACACAGGTTGCGCAGGTTGGTAGCCAGGCGATCATTGATGTGTTCGACCAGTATGTGATTCCTAACTATCGACGGCAGCCGATTGCGTTGGTGCATGGGGAGGGGTCCAGGGTTTGGGACGCGGACGGCCGCAGCTATCTCGACCTGTTTCCCGGTTGGGGCTGTAATATTCTGGGGTATTCTCCGCCGCGGCTGGTGCGTGCGATTCAGGAGCAGGCGGCGCAGTTGATTCACGTGCCGAATACCTGGTACATCGAGCAACAGGGGCGTTTTGCCGAATTCCTGTGTACTCGAGGATTTGGGAAAGCATTTTTCTGCAACAGTGGTGCAGAAGCGAATGAAGCGGCGATCAAGCTGGCCAGGTTGCATGGGGGTGCTGCCGGGCGATATCGGGTGATCACGTTTGAAAACGGGTTCCATGGTCGTACCTTTGGCGCGCTGACCGCGACGGCTCAGCCGAAGTACCACGAGGGGCTGGGGCCAATGATGGCGGGCTTTCGCTACGCTCGCATGAACGACCTTGAGGGGGTCAGAGGGCTGATCGACCAGGAGACAGCGGCCATCATGATCGAGCCCGTCCAGGGCGAGGGTGGCGTGCGGATTCCGGATCCGGGATTTCTGCAGGCATTGAGAACGCTGTGTGACGAGAATGGGCTGTTGTTGATTTTTGACGAAGTACAGACGGGAATGGGTCGAACGGGGACCTGGTACGGTTATCAGCAGTCGGGGGTCCAGCCAGACGTCATGACGCTGGCGAAAGGATTGGCGGGCGGGGTGGCCTGCGGGGCCATGATTTGTCGCAGTGAGATCGCGGGTGACCTGCGTCCCGGGATGCATGCCAGCACTTTTGGTGGAAACTCGCTGGCAATGGCCGCCGGATTAGCGGTTGGTCAGACGATTGAGGAAGAGGGTATCCTTCAGCACGTGCAGGATTTGTCAGCGCAGGTGCGGACTCAACTGCTGCAGTGGCAGCAGGAGCTGCCCATCATTCGGGAGATTCGAGTGCGGGGGATGATGATCGGAATTGACCTGACGATTCCATCCGCGCCGGCCGTCGCGAAGTGCATGGAACGAGGGGTGCTGTTGAATGCGACGAACGATACGGTTGTGCGGCTTCTTCCGGCCCTGAATGTTTCGGAGGCGGATCTGATGGAAGGACTGGAGATTGTCAAAGAAGTCCTGGAACAGATGGCGGGGGATGTATAGTTTTAGGACAGGTGTCGTGTGCTGCAGAGGAACAGAAGTTCTTTGGTCTGCCGGAAATAGCTGGGAGACTCGTGGGGCGAATGGTCTGTTCGGCCGTAATTCTGATGCCTCTGGTGAGACAATTCTGCGGCACGAGAATGTGTGTCGGCCGGTTAAAGTGACGCCGGAAGTTCGGGGGTTGGTGTATTCGGGAGAGCCGGATTGAGGATTGGGCAGTAGCAGGAGCGACCGTTTGAGTTTTCTTGCTCAGGTGCACATTTATTGTTTTCTGCTGAGTTATCTCGTTGCGCTGGGGTGCGAGTTTTGGCAGGTGCTCCGGCGGCCCACGCCAGTGGTTCGCGCCGTGCTTATGGTGTTTGTCGCTGCAGGATTGCTCGCCCATACCGCATTTCTGGTGACGCGTAGTCGCGTGGAGGGATTGCCCCCATTGCTGACCAGTCAGCAGGACTGGTTGCTGGTTCTGGCGTGGATGGTCAGCCTGTTGTACCTCGTGTTGCTGGTCACTCAGGGGCAGCGAGCGATGGGTCTGTTTCTGTTGCCTGCGATTGTGTTTCTGGTGACAGTCTCGGTATTCGCCAGTTCTCAGGCGACCGGCAACCTTCGGGAATTTGCCTTGCGGCGGTGGGGCATGTTTCATGCGGCCTCGCTGGTGCTGGGGATTGGTGCGGTGGCGGGTGCGGCGATTTCGGGACTGATGTATCTGTTGTCTCACCAGAGACTGAAAAGTCGTGCAGGTTGGTTGATGAGGCTTTCGCTTCCCAGCCTGGAAAATCTGAGTGTGGTCAATCGCTGGATGGTCGTGTTTTCGGTGCCCTGTCTGACGATTGGGCTGTTCACGGGATTCCTGTTGATATCGTGGGCCGGAAACCCGGACATGCCGTCATCGATTCCGTGGACGGACCCGACGATCGTGACAACGATTCTGGTCTGGCTGGCCATGATTATCGTGCTGGTTCGTCTCCTGATGGCGACCTCCCAGACAGGGCGGGCTGTGGCAGAGTTGTCTTTTCTGAGCGGTGGGTTTCTTTTGATCACAGTGATTGGCCCGATGCTGCTGGCGGGGCAGGGGGC
>JBDKIW010000198.1:0-16135 GCA_039796955.1 Planctomycetota bacterium | reverse complement strand
GTTTTGTGTTTGATCAGCGAGTGGCCGTGGACCCGGCGCTGCAGGAAACCAAAACGACTCAGTGTTACATCTGTCAGGCGGTAGTGACGGCGGAGGCACAGCAACTGCCGGAATATGTCCCGGGAAAATCCTGTCCGGCGTGTTTTCGCAGTGCCGCGGAGACTCAGGAGCAACTGCTGGCTCGTCGAGCGCAGCAGATTGCCGCCGCCACCACACCACTGCCGGGAAGTGTGCCGGCATTGAATCGTCGGCCATTGAATGTGCCGGGTCGATGTTCGGGGATGACCTTGCTGGACTTTCTGTCGGACCTTCATCCTCAGATTGCGCGGGAGGAGTGGAGTCGTCGGATTCGGGACTGCGTGATTGTTCCTGCTCAGCCATCGCGTCGCCGTCGTCGACCGGGTCGGCAAGTGGAAGAGTCGTTGCCGCTTTCGGAGGAGCGGATTGTTCGGGAGGGGGAGCGGTTTGATCAGCTGGAGGAGCAATCGATAGAGCCGGACGTTTCGGGGGACGTGACGATCCTGTATGAGGACGACGATCTGGTGATTCTGAACAAGCCGGCTCCTTTGCCCGTGCATGCCTCAGGTCGATTTCATCGCAACACACTGCGGCACATTCTGAATCAGGTGTATTTTCCGCAGCGACCGCACATCGTGCATCGCCTGGACGCCAACACCTCGGGAATTCTGGTGTTGTGCATGCGAAAGCGTGTGGCGCACATTGTTTCGAAGCAGTTCGAAAACCGCACGGTCGCCAAAACCTATCTCGCGCGAGTGCATGGGCATCCGACTGTGGATGAACTGCGGTGCGACATGTCGCTGGGGCGTGAGCCGGAGTCTGGCGGCATTCGGCTTCCGGAGGCTGATGGCGACCCGGCCAGCACGAGTGTGCGGGTACTGGAGCGTCGGTTGGATGGGACATCACTGTTGGAGGTGATTCCGGAGACGGGGCGCACGAATCAGATCCGGATTCACTTGTGGGCGCTGGGGCATCCGATTGTTGGCGACCCGGCGTATCTGCCGGGTGGGCAATTGGGGAGCAATCGGACGCTGGGGCTGGACGAACCGGCGATGTGTCTGCAAGCGAGTTCGATTTGTTTCGAGGATGCTGCGGGGGTGAGGCGTTGCTTTGAAGCCCCGGCACCGTCGTGGGCCTGAGAAAACTCTATGGGGCATGTGGACAGGCGTACTATGTGATTGGTTTGGTCCTGCGCAGACATTGACGATTGTCGGGTGCCGAACCTGGAATGGAGCGGGGACTGAGATGAGATGGATCGCGGAAGATCCCTGGCCGGGGATCATTTTACTGGCTGGTGTTGCCGGACTGTGTCTGATTCTGCGTGCCAGGGCCTCGCGCTGGATTGTTCCGGTGTGTCTGGGACTTGCGGGCGGCTTGTATCTGCTTGAGCAATCGATTGTGACGTCATCGGAGCAGATTCAGGAGGGGTTGGAATCGCTCCGCCTGGGGTTTGTGAATGAATCTCAGGAGGAGATCAATCGCTGGATTTCTGAGGACTCGCCAGAGTTGCGACAAAGTGCGATGGACGGCCTGAAGCTGGTGTCGGTGTCGCGTGGATTTCACCTGCAGAACGTCCAGGTGCAGCTGGAAGAGGGGGAGCAGCGAGCGGTTGTTGAATTGAGAGGGAATGGAATCGTCACCATTCGTCCGAATGACATGCCGCAGCATGCGTCCACGCGCTGGAAGACGACATGGGTGTTGAAATCCGACCGATGGCAGCTTGTCGAAGTGCGGCGTCTGAACCCGGTCACGGGCGATGAGATCGGGGTTTTGTCAGCGCAGTGAGTCTGGAGGCCGCAAGGGGTTGCTGCGGGCGAAGACAAGCGGCAAACGGCCAGATTGAAAACCGGAGCTTTGGGTGGTCTGGTGTTTTTGGGGTGTTTTTGTTGTGTTAAAGCTTTGAGACGCAGAAATCGACGGGGTGGGTTCCGGTTGACTGGGGGTGGAAGAAAAGCTGCCGAATCTGATGAAGTGCTTTTCATTCCGGCGAAAACGGGTAGACTTGAGAGAATGGCGATCGTGCCACGTGCAGATTGTGTGTTTTGCGCAGACTTCCGGCAAACGGGCTCGCAAAATCACTGGAATTCCCTGGAATTGCAGGGAATTGGGTTGGGCAATCTGCGGCGGATGGCAACGATAGCAGATATCCGGCGTAGAAATTGATTGTACGGGCACCGAGGCACATCGTTCACGAAAGGCTCCCCATGCGTTCTTCCCGGTTTCGTTTTCGCGAGCTGACACTGGCAGCGGCTGTGGCGCTTGCTGGCAGCACCGCAGTGGCTCAGGATGGCGGACCACCGCCGGAGTATCCACCGGTTGCCAAGGTTCTGGAAGGCTTTGAGAAGGTCGTCACGAAGGCCAACATCAACCCGATGTACACGTTGTACACGCGGGCGAAGGATGGCCAGATGTACGCTGAGTTGCCGCGTGACTTCCAGATGCGGAAGTATTTCATTGCGACGACCGTGGCCAGTGGCGAGGACTATGCGGGTCTGCAGGCGGGCGACCTGTATGTTTACTGGCGGAAATACGACAAGCATCTGGCGTTGATTGCACCGAACATTGAAATTCGGGCAACCGGAGAGCGGGAAGCGGAAGCGTCTGTGAAGCGATTGTTCACGGACAAAGTGATTATGGAAGTTCCAATCATTACGATGGGCCCGAACGGCGGTCCGGTGATTGATGTGGATCAGATGCTGCTGAACCCGGATCCGCGGTTCAACATCGGCCCGGCTCAGTTTAATCCCAGTCTGACGCAGCGCGGCATTTTTTCGATCCGGACGGCGAAGGCCTTCGAGAACAACGTGGAGATTGCGTTTGAGGTCCCGGCTGCACAGGACGGGGCGTTGAAGATTCTGCACTTCTCGATCAGCAACATCCCGGACAACACGGGATATCAGCCGCGGGCAGCGGACAGTCGAGTGGGTTTCTTCACGACCTCATATTCGGATCTGGCGAAGTATGACGACCGGGAGACCCGGGTACGCTACGTGAATCGTTGGTTCCTGGAGAAAGCGGACCCGAAACTGCAGCTGAGCCCGCCGAAGAATCCGATTGTGTTTTACGTCGAGCACACGACGCCGGTGCGTTATCGTCGCTGGGTGCGGGACGGGATTCTTTCCTGGAATGCGGCCTTTGAGAAGGTGGGGATCACGAACGCCATCGAGGTGTATTACCAGGATTCGGCGTCCGGTGCTCACATGGACAAGGATCCGGAAGACGTTCAGTACAACTTCGTCCGCTGGTTGAACAACGACGTTGGGACAGCGATTGGCCCAAGCCGAGTGCATCCGTTGACCGGACAGATTCTGGATGCAGACATTATTCTGACCGACGGCTGGATTCGTCATTATCGCAAGCAGTTCTCGGAAGCCTTGCCGAAGATTGCGATGGAAGGTTACGGACCGGACACGCTGGCATGGCTGGCGGATCATCCGGAGTGGGATCCGCGTCTGCGACTGGCTCCGCCGTCGATGCGGCAGGTGATCAGCCGCAAAATTGCGGAATCAGCTGCTCTGCCTTACGCGGGGCATCCGTTGTTCTCTGCCAACTCGGAGATCATGGGTGATGACGAGTTTGACGGATTGAACCGATCCAGTCAGGTGAATGGTCTGTGTCTGGCGGCGGACGGACTGTCGATGGAAGTGGCTTTGGCGCGGATGACATTTGACATCCTGGCCGGGGTTGCTCAGGACGCACCCGCTGCCGCACCAGGCGAGAAGCCTCCAGAAGCTCCGAAAGAGCAGATGCTGGACGGCATGCCGGAGTCGTTTGTTGGTCCATTGATGGCACACCTTGTGGCACACGAAGTGGGGCACACACTGGGGCTGCGTCATAACTTCAAGGCTTCGAGCATCTTCACACTGGCTCAGATCAACAGTGACGAAGTCAAGGGCAAGAAGCAGCTGGCCGGTTCGGTCATGGACTACATCGGCACGAACGTGCGGCTGGAATCCGGAACGACTCAGGGTGACTACTGTATGACGGGCGTGGGTCCGTACGACATGTGGGCGATTGAATACGGTTACACGTTTGGCGATACCAAAGCGGTGTTGGCACGTGTTGCTGAGCCTGAGCTGGTGTATGCGACGGACGAGGACACTGGTGGTCCGGACCCACTGGCTCGACGCTACGACTTCTCGAAGAACCCGCTGGACTTTGCGAATGAGCAGATGAAGCTGGTGAATCATCATCGAGGCAAGCTGCTGTCGGACTTCATTAAGGACGGCGACAGCTGGGATCGCATCCGTTATGGCTACGAGATGATTCTTTCGCTGCAGACGCGTTCGATTTCGATGATGTCGAACTGGGTTGGCGGTGCGCATGTCAATCGTGACAAGAAGGGTGACCCGAACGGGCGCAAGCCGATTGAGGTTGTTCCGGCGGAGACGCAGCGAGCGGCTTTGAACTTCGTGCTTCAGAATTCGTTCCGGGACGAAGCCTTTGGTTTGTCACCCGAGCTGGTCACAGCGATGGGGCTGGACAAGTGGTATGACAACAACGGATCGATGAGTGAAGAGTCTACCTGGCCAATTCACGATCGGATTATGGGGATTCAGGCATCGGCGTTGACCAGCCTGATGAACCCGACGACGTTGCGTCGAGTGTATGACAACGAGTTCCGGACCCCTGCGGACCAGGATTCGCTGACATTGCCGGAGATGTTGTCGACGGTGTCTGCGACGGTCTGGACGGAGCTGGAAGCGAAGGCGGAAGGTCAGTACACGGCTCGCAAGCCGCTGATTTCCAGTCTGCGTCGCAACCTGCAGCGTGAGCATCTGGAGCGGCTGATCGATCTGACGTTGCCGGGTCGGTCTCAGGGGCCTGCCGGCAAGACCATTTCGACTCTGGCCAGCGAGCAATTGCGTCAGATTTCGAAGAAGATCGAGGCGGCACAGGCAGCTGCGGCTGACAAGCACGATCCGTACACGGCAGCACATCTTGCACAGGCTCGTGATCGGATCACCAAGGCTCTGGATGCGGATTATATCCTGAATCCGGGCTCAGGTGGTGGTGGTGGTCGTGAAGTGCTGTTCTTTGGTCGCGAGACCGAGAGCGCACCGGTCAATCCGTAATGCACCGAATGGTGGGATGAAAACAGGGGTTCTCGACGACTGTGGTTGTCGGGAACCCTTTTTTCTGCGCGGCGAAGCAGTGTTGAGGGGGAGGGATGGGATCCGGATTTGGCTGTCATGGAGCGATGTTGCGTGTGGACCTGACGGCGGGACGCGCGCAGCGGGAAAGCCTGGACGAGGGATTTCTGCGCCAGTTTCCGGGTGGGAGTGGACTGGGGACAGCGTTGTTGCTGCGGGAGGGGGCCGCGGAGCGTGAGGCCCTGGCTGCGGACTCGTCGCTGGTCTTTGTCTTCAGTCCGCTGGTGGGCAGTCCGTTGACCACGTCGGCGAAGTTTGCGGTGGTTTGTCGCAGTCCACTGACCGGGCGGATCAACGATTCACTGGCCAGCAGTGGTTTTGCGATTGCCGGGAAACGCAGCGGAGTGGATGCAATTTTATTGACAGGTCGTTGTTCTGATCTGTCAGTGCTGGTGATTGATAATGGCCGGATACGAGTGGAATCGGCCTCAGGACTGCGTGGCCTGACGACGCAGCAGACGGAGCAGCGATTACGGGACGAGTATGGAGCGGAGTATGCGACGGCGGTGATTGGTCCGGCGGGCGAGGCCGGAGTTTTGTATGCCACGGTGACTCATGATGGTCGGCATGCCGGGCGTGGTGGTTCTGGTGCTGTGCTGGGTTCGAAGAATCTGAAAGCCATTCTGGTTCGGGGAGATCAGCGAACTGCGTGGGCGGACCCTGAAGGACTGATTCGTCGCGCGAAGGACTTATCGGCGCGTTCCTTTGGTCCGGCGACGGCGAAGTATCGGGAGTTGGGGACAGCCACAAATCTGTTGGCCTTCAATCGACTGCATGTACTGCCCACACGAAATTTTCAGCAGGGCAGTTTTGAAGGTGCAGAAGCGATTTCGCCCGAACAGATGGACGCGACGTATGCGAAAATGCGGTCCTCCTGTGTGGCCTGCACGATTGGTTGCGAGCATTTGTATCAGTTGAGTGACGGGTCGAGGCCTGTTCGCATGGAGTATGAGAATCTGTTTGCGCTTGGGCCACTGTGCGGAATCTCCGCCAGCGAAAGTGTGCTGCAGAGTTCGCAGTATTGTGACGCCATGGGAATGGACACGATCAGTGCCGGGGGAACGATTGCGTTTGCGATGGAGTGTGCTGAGCGGGGATTGCTTCGGGAACCGTGGCTGAGATTCGGGGATCCGGCGGCGATGCGGCGAGCCCTGGAGCTGATTGTCAGTGGTGAGGGCGTCGGGGCGTTGCTGCGTTGTGGCAGTCGGAGCATGGCGCAGCAGGTTGGCGGTAACTCAATCGCCTTTGCGCCGCAGGTGAAGGGCCTGGAGATTCCGGGATATGATCCACGAGGTCTGCAGATGATGGCCCTGGGATTTGCGGTGGGAACGCGTGGGGCGGACCACAATCGGTCGGGGGCGTATGAAGCGGATTTTTCCGCAGAGGTCGATCGGCGTCACGGGACGATTGGCGACGTACCGCGTGCGATTGAAACTGAGGATCGGGCCGCCGTGATGGACTCACTGATTCTGTGTAAGTTTCTGCGGGGAGTGCTGGAGGATTTCTGGGATGAGACAGCGGAGATGCTGCGGTTGGTTACGGGCTGGAACGTTGATGAGGGGGAATTGCGCCAGATTGCGCGTGGTATCATTCGGGTGAAGAAGGAATTCAACATTCGATCCGGATGGACTCCGGCGGAGGATACTCTTCCGGAGCGGATGCTGAGCAGTGTGCTGCCGGATGATCCGTCGGCCAGTCTTCCGGAGGCCAGGTTGCGAGAGTTGATTTGTGCCTACAATCGGGCGCGGGGCTGGACCGATGAAGGCTGGTTACCGGAGAGTGGCTGACGAAAGGCGGGGTATGGCGGGGATATTGCGACGTACCCGGATTTACTGCCGACCGTGCGGGATCATGATCGGAAGTCTGGTTGGGGATTATCACGCGAGTACAGTGGGCGAAACAGACGAGGGAAATGATGAAGAAACGCATGGCGGGGATGGGGGAGAGCGTGGCGAAACCGATTCGGCAGGCGTGGCAATTCTGTCCTCGCTGCGGAAAGTCACCGATGGAACCGGGTCATCATCCGTTTCGTTGCAGCGCGTGCGGGTTCACGCACTTTTTTGGACCGGTTTCGGCGGTGGGGGCGATCACGACGGATACCGAGGGGCGGGTTCTGCTGGTGGAGCGTGCAAAGGATCCCGGCAAGGGAATGTATGGCCTGCCTGGTGGTTTTATTGACGCTGGCGAAACGGCCGAGCAGGCACTGGAACGGGAGGTTCGGGAGGAGGTCGGGTTGCGGATTCGAGCGATCCGGTATTTGGCGACATATCCCAACGAGTATGAGTATCAGGGGTTCATTCTGCCGGTCACGGATATGTTTTTTGTGATGGAGGTGGAGACATTTGATGATTTGTGTCCGGGCGACGGGGAGATTGCCGGCTGGCACTTTTGCAAACCGGGGCCTCGGGAACTGGATCGGATGGCCTTTGTCTCGAATCGACGAGCGATGGAGCTTTTTCTGCAGCAGTCGGCTGGGGGATGAGTGCTTTGACGGTGTGAGAGGTCGTGGAGTGTGGCATGTGACAGCGCCACTTTTCCGGCGGGCGTTTTCATTGGCATCGCAGCTCATGGTGGACTCAGGGACCATGGCCGTTTATGCTTGAGTTCACCGGCGGAGGGCGATTTTCTGGTCCTCGATAGTGCGGGCGGATCGGGTGGATCGGGATTGTTGCCCGTCGGCCGGTCCTGAATTCTTCAGCAGACAGGATTCAGCGAATGTCTGGGATTCCACGGCGGACTTTTCTTCAGGCGGGTACCGGGGTCATGACGGCACTGGGGGTCAGCGGAATCCCGGCAGCGGTGCTCAGTTCGTCATCAAAGCTCAGCATTGCTCCTTTTCGCCTGGATGTGACGGCGCCGGTCGGCCATGGCTGCTGTGGTGGCTGGATTAAGCCGATTGAAGCGGTAGACGACACACAGGAGGCGATTGGTTTTGTGCTGTTGGGTGCCGGGGCGCCGATCGTCGTGTGCGCTGTGGACTGGACGGGCATCCTGAATCGGACCCATCTGTTGTGGCGTATGGCGATGGCGGAGGCTGCGGGCACGACTCCGGATCGCGCTGCGGTCCAGTGTGTGCATCAGCACAATGCGCCGTTTGCATGTCTGGACGCCCAGAACCTGGTCAGCGCGCAGGGAGACTTGCCAAATATCATGCTGCCCGATTTCTTTGAGCAGTGCCTCGACCGTTTGCGGGCTGCGATTCGGGAAGCGATACCGAAAGCGGTCCCGGTCACTCACATTGGCCATGGCAAGGGGCGTGTGTCTGAAGTTGCGGCCAATCGGCGTATTCATCAGGGGCTGGACGGAAAAATCCTCGGAATGCGTGGTAGTGCCTGCACAGATCCGGCGTTGCGGGCGATGACGGAAGGACTGATTGACCCATGGCTGCGGACAGTGGCCTTTTACAGCGATGATCGTAAGGTTGTGTGTTGTCACTACTATGCGACGCATCCGATGAGTTACTACGGTGATGGGCGAGCCAGCAGTGATTTTCCCGGGCTGGCGCGGAAGCAGCGTCAGCAGGACGAGCCGGCGACTACGCACATGTACTTCACGGGGTGTGCCGGCAACGTGGCCGCTGGAAAGTACAATGATGGATCCAGAGGCATGCGTGAGGTGCTGGCGCGGCGGATTTACGATGGGATGGTTGCCGCTGATCATGATCTGAAACGCGAGCCGGTGGAGACAGCGGAATGGCGGACGTCGGAAATATTGCCAGTACCGCGAAACCCGGATCACGCAGAAATGCTGGCGCAGGCGATCAGCAATCGGCAGAACGCAGTTGTGGGCCGCAATCGCCCTGCGTTTGAGCTGGCGTGGCTGCAACGTCTGGATGCGAAGCTGCCCATTGTGCTCAGCTGCCTGAGACTCAATGATGTTTCCATGCTGCATCTGCCGGCAGAAAGTTTTGTGGAGTATCAGCTGCGTGCTCAGGAGTTGGGAGCCGGGAGATTTGTCGCCACGGCCGCATATGGGGATGGAGGTCCCTGGTACATTCCCGTGAAGGAAGCTTTCCCGCAGGGAGGGTACGAGGTGAGCGTGGCCTTCAGTGATCCCGGGATTGATGACGAACTGACGAGGGGGATGCGACAGATCGTCTAGCCATGGGGCGTTCCGCCATGGTTGGGTCACGTTGCGGATGTCTGCGACTGTTGAAGCCGCGTTCCTGCGTGGACTGCGGACGGCGCGGTTTTTGGAAGGCCCATGGACCTTTGGCGAAGGCGAAGGTTTACCGACGCAGATGGTCAGAAGTGGCGGTAGGAACGGTTACTGAATCCTGAACGGTGCACCTCGAACGCTGGATCTGTTCATCAGGCCTGAATCAGCGGGGGCTTCGTCGTTGATTCAGTCCATGGGCCGCATAGATCCTCTGAACTGTGTCCTTGCTGGCTTTGACGCAGGAGGCCATCTGTCGAATGGTCCAGCGTGTTCCCTTTGGTGGTGGTTCCGTGATGAGTCGGAGCACGTCTGCTTCGACGCGACTGCGGGTGATCGGTCGACGGCCTGTGCGTGGAGCACCGGACGTCAGAGCAGCCATCCCGGACTGGGCGTATCGCCTTCGCCAGACGCCGACGGTTCGTCGTGAACGCTTCACGCGCTGCGCGATGGCGTTGTTTTCCAGTCCTTCTGCGGCGGCCAGTATGATCGCGCAGCGTGATTTGAGCAGCCCGCTCGAATCCGGGGAGGACATCAGAGCGTTCAGAGCGTGGAGATCCTGTTCGGAAAGGATCACCGGTTTAGCCATTCTCATAGTGGGTACACTCGCCAGGTGTAGAGCTCGGTGCAGTCCCTGACGTGTCGCCCATGGGGCTGCATGCCGGGATCCGGTACGGAAATATGGCACTCCACGGAATAAACGAGGTGGGTAGTTGTGGGTGTTTCCCCGTACGGAAGATAAGGCGATCTGAGACGGCCAATCGGCGACAGGGATTCCGGAAAAAACATTTCTTTTTCTGGAAATCTCGCTGAACGATCGCGATCAAACGCGCCCCGGCTGAGAAAAAGTGCGTTTGGGCCGTCACGTTGGGGGGGATTTGCTACTTCCGTTCAGAGCGGGAACGACGGCGGGCAAGGCCGGACGCAATCTGAGAGGCTGAATACTCGGTGAGTCAGCGGGGCGACGGCGTGGCAGTGGCAGTCGATGCAGTGGCTGAGGTGTTTCGGGATCCGATCAGGTACAGACCAAGAGTTGCTCCGACTGCGGCCAGCAACAGCAGGCCGACGGGCAAATGGGCCTGATTTTCCACCGTCAGATCCAGTCCCAGTCGAGAGAACACTGGTTGCAGTGGTTTCAGGCTGAGCAGGAGCGCATTGTTGACCAGATGCATCACCATCCCCGGGATGACGCTGCCGGTTCGCAGGCGGATCAGTCCCAGAACTAATCCCAGAAGAAACGTGCCGGGGAGTCTGGTGATGGAGATGGAGGGGTCGGTAATCACATGGGCGGCGGCGAACACCGCGGAGCTGAACAGCAGTGTGCGGCCCCATTTCCGCCCCTGACTCTGCAGTCCATTCCACAGCACACCCCGGAAAAACAATTCCTCAACCACCGCGGGAACCAGTGCGAGGCACAGCAGACGCAGGGGCAGGGGCACATCTCCCTCCAATCGCTCCAGCATCTTCTTCATCGCCGGGTTTTCCAGCAGGTCCTGCCACATCTGAATGCCACTCCCCAGGATCAGCAGTTCCCAGGCGATGGTCCAGGTGAAGAGCCCGAGGAGGATCGCCCCAGGGATCGAGAGCCCTGAAAACGAGTGGATCGAGAAGGCAGAAGGTAAGTGGATCCGCGCCTGACTCAGCAAAAGTGAGGGGACCATGGCAAACAGCAGAATGAGGATCCCGGCAGACAACAGCAGTTGCCCGCGGGTATCTTCCGGGCTGACAAATCGATAGCGTAAACCGGAGAGGACGATGAGAGACGGGAGCAGAATGGCAAGGCATTTGACAGCGACAGAGATTGACACTTCGGTGGTACGTGCTGGTCTGACGCTGCCGCCGGTGTCGAGCCTCTGGTCTGTCGAATACAGCAGGGCATCATTTCCGAAGATCTGAGCCGCCAGTTTCAGAGCGGCGATGGAATAGCCGGCCGTCACGGTCATCGTCAGCAGGAACAATCCGGGCGAAGCGATGCCCTGAAACAGTTCGCGGGCCAGCAGGACGATGTTGACCAATGGTACGAATGAGAGCAGGAGAGTCAGCCGCACGCCCGGCATGAGACTGAGAATTCCGGGAGCCAGTGAGACGAGCATCAGGGGGATCAGCCACGCCTGAGCCTCGCGAAAACTGCGGGCAAAGCTGGTCACGGACAGCAGAATCGCAGAAAAAAAAGAGGCGAAGACGATCAGCAGCAGCAGGACCTGGAGCAGCATTACGGGGCCGGCACCATTGCTGAGAAGAATTCGATCAAAACCGGTGGCGCTGAGGGTCAGCATCATCGCGGTCAGGTTGATCACCGCGGTGAGAACTGCCACCAGGAAGACGGCTGCAAACTTTCCAATCAGCAGATCACCCCGCGCCACGGGGGCCGCCATGAGCATTTCCAGAGTTCCCCGCTCCCGTTCGCCGGCAGTCAGGTCAATCGCCGGATAGACGGCTCCGGTCATCGTCATCAGCACCAGCATCAGGGGAACGAAGGCGCTGAGTGGTGATTCCTGAGGCCCCTCAGCCGGGAGGGACGTCCTGCGAACGAAGAACAGCACATCCTGACCGAAACGGGTTGAATTCAGAATTTTACGAATGACGCGGTCACGATTCTCCCGGACGCGAGCTTCGATTTCGGCAGCGGCTCGTTCACTGAACGCGTCACCTGCACGGCACAGAATTCGATAAGTTTGTGGTTGTCGGTCGGATGCGGACGTCGTTAGGTTGGCATTGGTCAGCAGCACTCCCACATCCACGGCTCCGCTGCGAACGGCCAGTTCCACCTGATTGGCCGGGTACTGCTGGGATTCGATCCGAATTCCGGGAGTCAGAGCCGTCTGTGTCGACAACAGACCCTGCGCCAAGTCCTGCAGGTTCTCCGGAAGGGCCCCGGCAGGTGCCGCGGGGGGCCTTGAGCCTTCCGTCGCGGATGCTGTTGAAGCGGGTGCAGCGTCAGCGACTGTGGTGGGCTCCGGCGGCAGAGCCTGCAGCATCATGCGAGCTTCATTCGAAGGAATGCGCTGATCCACCAGCACGAGAGCGTCGGGGGCCTTCGGGTTAACTCTCGCCACGGCGAAGCGCTGCACCACCATTCCCAGCAGTGGGTACACAATCAGCGGCATCATGATCAGGGTCATCAGCGTGCGACGATCCCGCAGCGATTCTCGAATCTCCTTACGAGCGAGGCGGCCCAGGCGTCGTAGTCGGGAAGTACGGGCCGGTTGTATTCCATCGGCGGTGGCCCGGGATGTCGGGGAGTTCATCGCCGTTCTCCGGGCTGCGCGGACAACTGAGCAACTCCGTCGGATGATGACGCTGACGCACTCTGTGATGTTACGGCGTTCAACAAATGGCCATTGTCCACATCCCGTGGAACCAGATCGAGAAACATGTCGGTGAGGTGCTCACGGCCGGTGCGGTGTTGAAGTTCCTGCAATGTGCCTTCCAACTGCAACCGGCCCTGAAACATTAGTCCGAAGCGACAGCAAAGGCGCTGCGCTTCATCCAGCCGATGAGTGCAGAAGATGACCGCCTTGCCGAGTTGTCGGAGGTGGGCTGTGTATTCAAAAATGCGACGGCTGCCGACAATGTCAAGACCTCGGGTCGGTTCATCCATCAGTACAATTGGAGGATCGTGCATGAGTGATCGCGCGAGGTTGACCCGTTGCTGCTGCCCCGTACTCATCCCTGCACAGCGACGATCCATGAACCGTCCAAGATCAAACAACTCTGCCAGCATCTCTGCTCGCTGGTGTGCCTGTTCGGCGGGAATTTCGTAAAGATCCGCAAAGTACAGCATCATTTCGCGCGGTGTGAGCCATTGGTACAGACCGGAGCTGGCCGAGACCAGAGCCACGTTGCGTTTGACCGCTAACGGGTCCACTGTGACATCAAACCCGGCCATCCGCACAGTGCCGGAGGTTGGCTGCTGCAGCCCCAGCATCATTCGCAGCGTTGTGGTTTTTCCCGCGCCGTTGGCACCGAGTAATCCATAGACTTCCCCGGGGAACACCTGCAGGGAGACGTCCCGGACAGCCAGAACGGGCCCTGCTGCAGACGGAAATGTCTTCACCAGGTGGCGGACGTCGACAACAGCCTGAGACACGTCGGCTTTCATTTCTGAGGTCAACGGCGAAGCTGTTTCTGAGTTGCTCATCCCCACCACTCGCCGATCAGAATTTCGCCCGAAAAGATCTGCTGTGCCGCTACGCTCTGTCCCGGACTCGACGGCTGCAAATGTCAGATTCCTTACCTGTCGTCAGGGGAATCCGGCACGGAGCATTCGATGGATCAACCGAGATGTTCGCCCCAAAAGTCGGGCAAAATCACCGGTGAGAACGGACTCCGGAACCGCTCATAGACCATAGAGTCGCTCGGGAGGAATTCAAATCATAACGCTGAAAAAAACGACCGGCCCAGTAATTCAGACGGGAAAACTGTGGGTTGAGCGAGTCCTTGCTGACGCCCGTGGTGTGTCCCCTGTGGCTTAAAGTTTGAACGCCGTGGTGTGTCCCCGTATGCCGTTTTGACTGCTGGGCTGTGTCCCGGACTACCTTGTGGTGTGTCCCCTGTTGCCATTCGTTCCACTGTCTGTTGCGGTTTGGGAGCTGGTGTTTTTACTAGGTAGGTGGTGTGTCCTCCGTTGCCGAGCGTGGGGCAGAACTTACGGCTGAAAAAGTGGCGGTCGTAGCGATTCTACGGGAAAAAAGGTGGGCTGATCGCGTTCCGGCTATGGCTCGTGGTGTGTCCCCGATAGCGTCTGACTGACGCCCGTGGTGTGTCCCCAGTGGCCCAAAGTTTGATCGCCGTGGTGTGTCCCCCATCCCGTTTTGACTGCTGGGCTGTGTCCCGGACCACCTTGTGGTGTGTCCCCTGTTGCCATTCGTTCCGCTGTCTGTTGCGGTTTGGGAGGTGGTGTTTTTACTAGGTAGGTGGTGTGTCCCCCGTTGCCGAGCGTGGGGCAGAACTTACGGCTGACAAGTGGCGGTCGTAGCGATTCTGCGGGAAAAAAGGTGGGCTGAGCGCTTTCCGGCTATGGCTCGTGGTGTGTCCCCGATAGCGCTCGCTATGGCCCGTGGTGTGTCCCCGATAGCGCTCGCTAAGGCCCGTGGTGTGTCCCCAGTGGCCCAAAGTTTGATCGCCGTGGAGTGTCCCCGCATCCCATGAGAGCCACATTGTGGTGTGTCCCCCGACCAGCTACCGAGGACCAGCTATCGGGGCCAGCCAGTATCTGCTGGTGCGAGCGGGCTGTGGGGGAATCCGAGACTGTTCGGGGCGATCCAGCCGTGTTCCATCTGGATTGACAAACGAGGAACGAGGAACGCGGGCGCGGACGACCGGCGCGGGTATCGCTGTTGATTCCTCAGGCGGTCCTCATCTGCTGACAGCTGGGCGGTTGGAAAAGAAACCAGCCGCCCGTTACAGTCCGCAACAGCTGATTTCCGTGTCATTTCCGGAGAACCCTGCCGATGCCCGCTGGTGCCCGAAGTTCGCTGTTTGTGACAAGTCGTGTGCTGGTCTTGCTGTTCGTCGTATTTGTACCGGCAGCCATGGCCACGGAGCCTGATGCGTTTGCGCTGAACTGGCATCAGTGGCGCGGACCAACGGCAAATGGTTGCGCGGCGCCCGGTGCACGTCCACCGATTCAGTTGCAGGGAGCGGAACAGGCGGCGTGGATGGTGGAATTGCCCGGCGAAGGGGCCTCAACACCGATCGTCTGGGGCGATCAGGTTTTTGTCCTGTCCGCAGAACGAACCGATCGTCCGGCGGAAACACCGGTGGTTGTGCATCCCGACGCCAAAACGCAGCCTCCCAATGTTTACTATCGATTTCTGGTCACCAGTGTTGATCGGCGGGATGGGCGAGTGCTCTGGCAGAAGGTGGCTACCGAGCAGGTGCCGCACGAAGGCAAACACACCACGCACACCTATGCAGCGGCTTCGCCGACAACCGATGGTGAGCGATTGTACGTTTCTTTCAGTTCTCGGGGCCTGTACTGTTTTTCTCTGAGCGGCGAATTGCTGTGGCAACGGGACCTCGGAGATATGCGCACGCGGTTCGCCTGGGGCGAAGCGGTCACTCCGGCCCTGGCGGGCAACCTGCTCATCGTGAACTGGGACGCTGAGGAAGGATCGTTCATCACGGCTCTCGACAAGTTCACCGGTGCCGAGATCTGGCGGAAGGACCGTCCGGGGGAACTGACGTCCTGGAACACTCCGCTGATCACGGAAGTTTCAGGCAGGTTGCAGGCGATAGTGAACGGCTCCGGAATGGCTCGTGCCTACGATGTGCAGACGGGCGACGTAATCTGGGAGTGCGGTGGACAGACCACCAACGCGATTCCTACGGCCCTGCGTGTGGACGACACGATTGTGTGCATGAGCGGTTACCGGTCAGCGGCTTCGTTCGGAATTCCGGTGGATGCTGTCGGCAATATCACTGGGTCGGCCGCGATTCGCTGGAGTTATCCTCAGGGAACTCCCTATGTGCCTTCCCCTTCCGCCAGCGGAGATCGGCTGTTTTTCACGGCGCAGACCGCAGACATTCTGACCGTCCTGAATGCAAAGACTGGACAGCCTCTGCAGGATCGACTTCGTCTGAACGGGCTTGGCAACTGCTATGCTTCACCCCTGATCGCTCATGGGCACGTGTACTTCGTTGGCCGCGAAGGGGGAGTGGTCGTGATCCGCGATGAGGCTCCGTTTGCCACCGTCAGTTCAATGCGACTCGACGGTAATTTTGATGCTTCGCCAATCGCGGTCGGGAATCAGTTGTTTCTGCGAAGTTGGAATCGCTTGTACTGCTTCGAAGAATAGCGCTGAAAA
>JBDKIW010000197.1:0-4711 GCA_039796955.1 Planctomycetota bacterium | reverse complement strand
CCAACTGGAATGTGGCCCAGACGGTGACTGTGACCGGTGTGGATGACACGATTTTTGACGGGAACATTGCCTACACGATCGTGCTGGCTGCGGCCACCTCCACCGATGCCCTGTACAACGGGATCAATCCTGCCGATGCGGCTTTGACCAACATTGACAACGAAGCTGCCCCGGCAACCAAGTTCTACGTGGTGGATGACGCTGCGGTGAATCGTACGTTTGAATACGACGTTAACGGGGTACCGATTGAAAACTATCCCACCAGTTCCGGCAACGCGGCGCCGCGAGGAGTGGCGACGGTCGTGGCCGGAGACAAGTTGTGGGTCGTCGATGCCAATCGAAACGTGTACATCTACAACAACAGCGGAGTGCTGCAGGGATCGTGGCTGGCGGGCAGTCTGGCGAATAATGCCACGGTTGAGGGTGTAGCGACTGATGGCACGAACATCTGGATCATCGATGCCCGTTCCGACCGGGTGTTTTATTACGCGAATGCGGCCTCTCGACTGTCCGGGACTCAGGCTGCGACGACCAGTTTCCTGTTGGCGTCCGGAAATGTGGCTCCCAAGGACATCGTGTTCGGGACTGAGGGCGGCGTGAACTACCTGTGGACTGTAAACGCCACGGCGTCTCTCGATCGGGTGTTCCGCTACACACTGAACGCGTCTGGCGTGGCGACGGCAGTAACGTCGTGGACGCTGAATACGCAGAACGCCAACCCGACCGGAATCACTCTGGATCCCTCCAATGCCTCGATGGACATCTGGATTTCAGATAACGGAACCGATCGCGTGTATCGATATGCCAATGCCCGTACTCTGACAACTCCAGTCCTGACCAGTTCGTTTGCCCTCGCGGCCACCAATCTGAATCCCCAGGGAATTGCAGATCCGCCGACCGCAGACAGCGAACCAGCACTCTCCGGCTACCGTCTGGAATCGACGTCTCCGGCTACGATTCCTCAGGGCCCACAGCGAAAGTCTTCGGGTAATACCCTGTGGACAGTGGGGTCAGGAGCGGGTCAGGAATTGACGGCTACCGGGTCGGCCTGGAAATCGTCGCTGCCCGTCGTGCGAGCAGGCAAGTCTGCCGGCAGTCTGGCATATCGTTCGGGATCGGCCAGCTATGGTCCTGTCAGAAGTAACCGAAATTCTGCGGAACGTTCGCTGCAGGCCGCTGGACCTGTCGACACAGCCACTCTGGACGGACTGTTTTCGGAACTTGGCGGCAGCCAGAACTTCCTGCTGGATCGCCGTGACTGACGTCGGCTGAGTCCTGCGTCAGCAGGTCTCTGAGTCGTCAAAATGTCCTCTGCGAATGCTCCAGGGATTCCGGAGTGCAGGTGGGCCATATTCGGGGGGCTGGTGAATGATCACCAGCCCCCCGCTTTTTGTTGGTGCTCAGGGAACGGAACTCGCCGCGAATGTGCCGGCGGCGTATGGAATCTGTTCAGGGAGGGCGAGGTTCCACCCGAGCCGCAAGACCTGGTTTTCAGCGGGAGGGCGAGGTTCCATCCCGAGCCGTAAGACCTGGTTTGCGGCTTGGCAGGAGCCGCGCCCTCCCTGATGGGCACAACACAGGATGGCAGCGCAGCGTCTCTCCGAGGCGAGCGATGCAGGAGAACGCTGGAAGCACGTTTCGGCGGAGCGAAACGCGACAATATCCCAGGCTAATTCACTCGGTTGAATGTTTATGGAGCAGGAAGAATGCCGCGGAGATCAGGGAAAAGTTCCCGGCTGTTTCCTGTTGCCAGCGGCAGTGTCTCAAGTTGCATCCGTTCGCTGGCCGGGTCGACATTGGACAGTTCGATCTGCCGGGTCTTCAACGACAAAGTTTCCGGGTTCAGGGCCTGCCATGCATCGTGACTTTGACTGGTGAAGTGCACGCCATCAACGGACTGCAGATCGTCGGGATGTTCAATGCGGACCACAGAGACGACGCCGGCTTCACCGGGAGTACCGTCAGTATCCGAGTGGAATTGAATTCGTCCCTGCTCGTTGATGCTGATTCTCTTTGCGGTTGGCGGAAGCTGCGGCGAATTGGCGATCGCAAGAAAACCGGAAGGCGTATTCAGTCCGATTCTTCGATCCGGAAGCAGTTGGAAGTCACCGCGGCGCGTCAGGATGTTTCCCTCCAGTTGAAACATCAGGCTTGCGTCTTCTCCGAGACTGACGTGTAGCGGCAGAGGCGAGTGAATGGAACGCCCCGGCTGGAAAGACCAGAATCTGCCTGGCTCTGGAGTGGCCGGTTGCAAATCGACCGATAACGGGGTTGCTGTGACCGGTTGCGGCAGCAAGACCAACCGGCGATAGCCGACACAGTGCGCATTCTGCAGATTGCGCATCAGGACTGCGGAAAGTGTGTCTGCAGAATTGTACGCTGGTACTGTCGGCAGGCGAGTTGTGATGGAAGGAGTTTGTAGTGAAGGTGGCAGCAGGGAATTAAGTGAACCGGAGAGAGCTTTTTTCTGCATCAGAATTTCAGCGATTTCGCGGGACGACAGGTCCTGCAGAGTTTCTGACCATGCATCGATGGTCTCGGCATCGGCGTCAGGGAATGCCAATTGGATCTGCTGACGTACATCAGCGTTGGCATTGGGAACCTGATCGGTGCTGGCAGGGGGCGAGGGATTTGCCGGCAGTGACGCCGGTTGTAACCGCAGCGTTTCAGGGGCTTCGTTGGAGGATGCCGATCCGGTTCGGGAAGCGGCGAACGACAGGGCATCGTCAGAGACCATGTCCAGAGCGAAAAAGGATTCATCATTCAGCGTTTCAGAAGACGGCACGGACAATGATGCGGGCGCGGGAGACGTCGTGTTGGTGGTGAGCCCGTCGTTGATGGTGGTGCGTGCCACCGGGAGTTGCTGAGAAGTGAGTCCTGAGGACATGCTGCGGGCAGAAAAAAAACCCAGCAGGCACAGAGCCCAGATCAGCCCCGCGGTCAGCAGAATCCTTTGCATTTGAAACATCCCTGTACGCAAATAGAACGAATTGGTGTGCCTGCGCAGGCCGCGGAGAACATCCGTGAGGACTCCGGGGTGCGCCGCGATCCAAAGTGAATTCAAACCAGCAGTCCACGTTTGACTGTATTCGTCAACCAACGGACCAATTGTCGCACCAGCAACGGGGACACACGAGGGCTGTTGTGAGTCTCGTATTTGTAAATCGCGGCTGGATTTTAGGGGGCTTGACGATGATCGTCGAGGTGAAGAACGGCGGAAACGGCCGCTGTTTTGTGAATAAATCATGAAGATCGAGGTGGCTTGCTAAGGTCAGCCTTGCTGCACACCAATCGACAGCGGGAAACGATCGTTGTTGAGTAATCCGGAACGGTAGAAACCGGGGCTGAGGCTTGCGTTTACCGTTGAATTGTCGACACTTGTGCCTTTCCATTTTCCCGGAATCAGCGAGAAGAATTCATGAGCAAGAACCGTCAGGCGGAAGTTGGCGCGGCAGTTAAGGACGTGGACTTCGACAAGAACGACTATCAAATCGAATTGAAAACCAACCACGGAGTGATTCTGCTGGATCTGCTTCCGGATGTGGCTCCCGGTCACTGTGCGAATCTGATCGGGTTGACAAAGATTGGCTACTACAACGGGGTGATTTTTCATCGCGTGATCAGTGGATTCATGATTCAGGGCGGATGTCCTCTGGGAACCGGAACTGGCGGTCCCGGCTACACCATTCGTGCCGAGTTCAATGAAACTCCGCATGTGGCGGGTGTGCTGTCAATGGCTCGCACCAGCGATCCGAACTCCGGCGGTTCACAATTCTTCATTTGCCTTGGGACTCACAGTTACCTCGATCGCCAGTACACCGCCTTTGGTCGTACCGCGAATGCGGCCAGCATGGAAGTGGTGCGAAAGATTGGTGCCGTGCCGACCGATCGTGGGGACAAGCCGCTTCAGCCTGCCACAATCGAAACGGCTACGGTCGTGGTCAAAGCAAAAGCCTGAGGCGAGGTCGCGACGCTGTTATCAAAGGGGGCACGTGTTTTGAAGAACTCGCGTGCCCCTGTTGATCACCCTATCCCTGCGTATGGCTGGCTCAGGCACATCCGTCGTTGGCAGGCAGAATGTGGTCTCAGCCGTTCCCGGAAAGCTCTGCAACATGGCGCGGTACTGGTTGTTTAAGTCGGAACCTGACGTGTTCTCCATCCAGGACCTCCAGCAGGCTCGCGGCAAGCGAACATCATGGGAAGGCGTTCGCAACTACCAGGCCCGCAATTTCCTGCGGGATGATATGCAGATCGGCGATGGTGTGCTGTTTTATCACAGCAATGCGGATCCGATGGTGATTGCCGGCACTGCCGAAATCGTCAAACCAGGGTACCCGGATCATTTCGCCTGGGAGCCCGGACACAAATACTTCGATCAGGCCTCAACACCGGAAAAGCCGGTTTGGTACATGGTCGACATCCGGCTGACGCAGGTGTTCAATCCCCCGATTACTCGGCAGTGTCTGATGTCAGACCCCGAGTGTGCCGGGATGATGCTGCTGAAAAAGGGCAGTCGGTTATCCATTCAGCCTGTCACCGAGCAGGAATGGCACGCGGTACATCGTATTGCAGAGACCTTGCGGGCTTAACGCCGGACACATGCCTCAGCGGGAGGGCGAGGTTCCATCCCGAGCCGCAGGACTGGTTTGCGGCTTGGCAGGAGCCGCGCCAGCCCTGATGGGCACACCACAGGATGGCAGCGCAGCGTCTC
>JBDKIW010000196.1:0-5396 GCA_039796955.1 Planctomycetota bacterium | reverse complement strand
GTATTCAGCATGGTCCCGTCGAGGTCAAACACCACCGCCCGAATTTCGACATCCATACTCATGAGTTGCTGCAGCCTGAAAAAACCTGATCTCTGACGCCGACACTTCGAAACGATGTCGGCCTTGTATTATGAGTGGGCCGGCACTCCTCAGCAAACCCACAGAGTTCAGCAGGATGCAGGAATTCCGCAACGACGGGAACGACAACTGTTTTTTGCAAACGGGTTCTCTACTTCCGTGGAGAATCGGGCGGATATGAGCGTGAATGTTGAGGTTGTTGTCGAGATACGATGACTTTGCCCATAGCGTGCCACCCACCCTTGAGCGTGCCACCCACCGTTGAGGAATTCAGGAATGAAAATCCGGAGGTACCCATCTTTGTCGAGATAATTTACGGGGCCAGATTCCGAATCAGGGAAAACCAGCTTGCCCCACAGTTCAGCCGGTAACCGGCATGGAAGGTTTGTTTTTCAACTGGAACGATGGCGCTGACGAGTGGGTGGCACTTGCAAATCTTGAAGTGACCAGCGTTGAGCGCGGGCATGATTGATCATTTGCAATAGCCTTCCCAGCGTGATGCAGCAGGCGGTACACGAGCATTAATGTTAACTTGACCGACCCACAGTAAATCCGCATGCGAAAAGGACGTCTTTTCGCTCGATTCTTCCTGGGCGGGATTCTGGAATCTGCCGGCCAGGTGCACGAGCGATGCATCCGGCGAAATGGCGGGATTTTGTTCGGAAGACGGGTGATGGTGCTTCGGCAGGATCCTGCTGGATGTTCAGATGGGTTGCGACTCTTCAACAATCCTACAGCGGAAACAAACCTTTTGTGTGCAAAACACGAATAGACAGAGATGTATTGCCTGCGGCTGGCCACTGGTCAGGAAAGCGTGGGCTCCAGCCGAAGTCATTTCCTTCAGGTTCCAGCGAGCAGCGCGCGGCGGGAACGACGTTGTTGGCGAAATATCGTGCGATTTTCCGGAGTGCCCGCATCGCTTCGAAAGACTTTCCTGAACTGTCGAACGTAAAGCAGCCATTGTGCTGGACTGTAGTCCAGTCTTTCGAGAATTGAGGGGAATTCCTGTGGTATGGCGCCAGAGTTGTTCTTTAGTTGTCTGCCTGTCCAGTCCAGCAGTTCGAGATACTGGTCCAGCGTCATGGGAAGACATCCTTTGTTGCTCGCTCGGCGATGCGTGATCTTGCTGCGTGATGGTTCCGAGGACGCTTCAAGACTGATTGGAGATAACCAGCCTGCTCTCGGGCCGTGTTCGATGCCGTCTGTGACAGCGTCGTGAGTTGGCTGGTTCGCTGCATCATGGCGATCCAGGATACGTTCGCGGACACTGGTGAATTCACTAGTTTCCGGCGTCATGGCCTGTCCGGATCGGATTGGATTCAAGTCCACGTAGGCCATGCATGCAGCAATTGCGTTTTCGTCCAGTAAGATCTGAGCTCGAAAGCGACCTTCCCAGAATCGTCCAGTGACATCATCTTCAAGATTTCCTCGCCGCGCTATCGGTTCTGCCACGCATCGCATGAACCACGAAATACTTATGAGTCGGCTACGTAATTTGAGCAGGGTCGAGGCGGAACTGAGGATGCAGCTTAGTTCAGCGTCGTTCGGTTCACATTGTGACTTGTCTTCGTTACGACGTTGCGGAAACAGCCGCAACCACCGTTGGGCGATTTCCGTATCATTCCACCCCTTCTGTACATCAGGGCGAGTTCTCACGACGACATGCAGGTGATTGCTCTGCACCGCGAAACCCAGAATTTCAATTGCAAAAATTCCGGCGAGTTCCTCAAGGCGTTGCCGGATCCATGCCTTGCGATGCGAAAAATCTTTACCAGATTTCTCATCTGTGCCGCATAGAAACGTTCTGCGAACACAACGGTTGACCAGGTGAAAAACCTGGATTTGATCCGGATTGCAGATCTCTCGACGATTGGCTCTTGGCACATGGGCCTCGCTGTTTTGAGAAGCGACCTGACTGATGGTGGAATTTGGTTGTATGCGTAAACGTACCATAGGGTATATGGCATAACGCTCTATTCAAGGTGGATCGCAATTGCCTAAGTGGTAATTTTTTCTGTTCGGGCTGTGCGTTGGTGTTATTGGGGCTGTGCTGGCTGTGTCGGTTGGGTGGGCTTTGTGGGCTGTGTCGCGATTCGTGGCATGCCAACTTTCCGTCTGGCGGTGACGCAGCCCAGATTTGACCCGCCTGCGATTGGTCATTCTGAATCGATGCTGGCGAGCGTGCGAACAAAGAAGGCCTTGCGTTACAGGTGATTGAAATGTCGTCTGACAGCTTCGGTATTTTCTAATTCACTCCTATTGTGAGCGACACTGACTTGAGGTTTTGTAACACGGCGTCGGGTTGTGCCTTGATCAGATGGGTGGCACCCGTCACGCAGCACCCGTCGCGCACGTCACGGGATCTGTCACGAGATGTGGGTGGTAATGGTCCGTGGTGCGACGTAATAGCCTGGGTCAAAAATGGGTGGCACCAATCTGGGGTCCCAATCTGGGGTTGCACCAATCCAGGGTTTGCTATGATTGGGGACGATACTCACCCTTTTTTGAATGAATCTCCGAGAAGTGTTGCGAGATGTACACCGTTTCAGATGCATTGAAGGCGGTTCTTGATCACGTTCCCATTCCGGGTTCGGAGCGGGTGCCGCTGGTTGAATCGCTTGGGCGAGTACTTCTGGAGGCGATCGTCGTGCCAGAAGAAGTTCCGGCATTTTCAAAGGCAACCATGGACGGGTTTGCCATCTCCGTTGATGATGCGACAGAAAGTGGGAGAGTCAATTCGCCAGGCGGAATGTTGCGTCTCAGAGTCGTGGAATCCATTGTGGCCGGGCGGGTTCCCAGTCGCCATTTGAAGTCGCTGGATGCGATGCAGATTATGACGGGGGCTCCGGTTCCGCGGAATTGCTCCTGTGTGGTTCCGGTCGAGCGTGTGCAGATTGATCGGGCAGATTCCGGGTGGGTCGATGTTCCGCGAAGTGAGATGATTCCTGATGCGAATGTGCTTGTGGCCGGGGCGATTGCGAGGAAGGGGCAACGACTTCTGGAGGTTGGGACTTGTCTGCAGCCAACCCGGATAGGAGCGATCGGGGAACTGGGAATCGCTGAAGTGGTGGTCTCGCGTCGTCCCACGGTATCAATCCTCTCCACGGGCAACGAACTTGTACCAATTGGTGCGTTACCTGGACCGGGACAGATCCGAAATTCGAGCCAACCGATGCTGGCAGCACAGGTCCTGACGGCTGGGGGTGTCCCTGAGTTGTTGGGAATTTCCGAAGATGACACGGGTCAGCTGAGGCAGAAGATTCAGGAAGGTTTGCGGGCGGACGTTTTCTTGCTGACGGGAGGGGTATCTGCAGGAATTCTGGATTTGGTACCCGAGCAACTGGCGTTGGCGGGAGTAGTGACGGTTTTTCACGGCGTGCTGATGAAGCCAGGTAAGCCGATCTGGTTCGGTGTTTACCGGACTGACTCGCACACATGCCTTGTTTTCGGCTTGCCGGGAAATCCAGTGAGCAGTCTGGCCTGTTTTGAGTTATTTGTGAAACCGGCGCTCTGGCGTCTTCAGGGACTACCGGATCCGGAGCCCGGTGTTGCGGTGCTGAGCGAACGGTGCCAGGTTCGGGGTGATCGTCCGGTGTACCAGCCCGTGATACTATGGCAGGAAACTGGTACAATCACGGCACGACCGGTGTCATGGAGTAATTCGGCTGATCTGCTTGCAACGGTGAGGGCCAATGGATTCGCGCGTATGGAACCAGAGCATGGTGTCTACGAAGCTGGTGAAATCGTGGAGGTGTTGCCCTGGGGCAGGAGGAACTGTTGTCAGTGATGAACTGGCGGGGGCGCAGAAGAAAGATTCATTGCGGGGCGAAGCGTATTGAACGAGTCGGAAGAGGATTTGGTGCCTTCTGATTAAGAGTTCACACAAAGACACTCTGCATTTTCACGGATTTTTCAGGTGTGGTGACGGGGAGGAATCGTGCCATTTGTCGTTAAACAGTTGCTCGTTGCGTCAGAAAACCCGTTGATTGGACACAGGATTGATCGATGTGTTCAGCAAATGACGGGAGAATCGAGGTCCTGGGTGACGGGATTGTTTGATCATGACTGCGTGACTCTGAATGGTACGCTGGAGACGAATCCCGGGCGATCACTGACGGAGGGGGATTCGGTTCAGATTCGCTTTGAGGCCAATCGACGCTATTCCCCTCGTCGAAGGCCCAGCGAGGCGAAACACCGAGGGTTCTCGATCCTCTTCGAGGACAAGGATGTTCTGGTTGTTGACAAATCGGCCGAACTTCTGACTGTGCCAACGGACGCTGGTGAGCCGCATACTCTGATCTCGCGTATCAGTGAGCATGTGCGAAAGACCTCAAGGGCAGCGGGGGCCTATCTGGTTCATCGTCTGGATCGTGGAGTATCAGGGCTACTGGTATTTGGAAAGTCACAAGCTGCTGCAGATGCCCTGCAGAATCAGTTTTCCCGTCGCAAGCCGGAACGACGCTATGATGCTTTGGTTTCAGGGGTCATGGAACAGGACAGCGGCACCTTTCGAAGTTTTCTGGCGACGGGCAGGAACCTCAGCCGCTATTCAACTCGAGACGCAGAAGCAGGTGAATTGGCGATCACACATTTCGAGGTCGTCAGTCGGCTGAGTGAGACGGGCAGATCAAGCGCGGTAACTCATGTGCGCGTTCAACTGGAGACCGGTCGACGCAATCAGATTCGGGTGCATATGTCCGAAGCCGGGCACGCGATACTTGGAGATTCCCGTTATCGTCCGGAACTGTGGGCCTCAATCCCGTGGCATGTGAAGAGACTTGCCCTGCATGCCTCGGTGCTCGGTTTTGTACATCCGCGAACGGACGAACAGTTAATTTTTCAGAGTCCGATGCCGGATGAGATCGTCAGGTTTCTGAAGTATATTCGGGCCCCACGTTAAGGCTGTGCCGGAGGGGCGTTGTGTGTGTTCGCGGCATGCATTTCGAATGCAGGCGAATGAGTGGCTGATCGGTTTCAGGAGAGACGCGAATCGGTGGCCGGCGAAGTCAGCGAATTTGACACCAGACAGGTTGCGGGAGTTTTTTGGCAGCGAACAGCAACGGGGTTTTGAGGTACTGGAAGCGAAAGTTCATGGGATCGGCAATTTCTGCTGCAGGTCTCAAGGACAGCAGCTGGAATCCTCCGGGGGCAGCGGACTGGTGACTGGTCCATGGTGTTGGGGTTGTAGTGAATGTGCTGAAAGGTCGAATTAAATGCTCGGGTGGATGTGTTGGTGTGCCATCAGTCGCTGCTGAGATTTGCCGGGGGCGTCGTGAGATTCTTCAGAACAGATTTTTTCACACCGGGAATGTACCGCA
>JBDKIW010000195.1:0-10332 GCA_039796955.1 Planctomycetota bacterium | reverse complement strand
TCAACTGCAGGTGGTTCAGTCCGAACAGGTGCAGTAAAGTCGCATGAAAGTCGTTGATGTGCACGGGGTTTTCGGCCACACCCCATCCCAGTTCATCACTGGCCCCATAAGTCTGGCCGCCCTTAATTCCGCCGCCAGCCATCCAGAGACTGAACGAGGCTGGATGATGATCGCGTCCGGTGTTGGCCGCACGACCACGCCGGTTTTCGCCCAGCGGCGTGCGCCCGAATTCAGCCCCCCAGACCACCAGCGTGCTTTCGAGCAGACCGCGTTGTTTCAGATCCCGCAGGAGTGCTGTGATGGGCTGATCCACAACCCAGCAATTGTAAGGCAGGTCTTTTTCCAGATCGCTGTGCTGGTCCCACGCCTCGTAAATGAGATTCACAAACCGTACTCCCCGTTCCACCAGTCGACGAGCCAGCAGGCAATTGCGGGCATACGTGAGGTGGGCGTTCGCTACGTTGCCGCGTCCCGTTGCCTGCGGATGCTGAGGCCGGTCAATTCCGTACGCCTGCAATGTCGCCGCCGTTTCCCCTGACAGCTGCATCAGCTCCGGCGCCGCCATCTGCATACGAAAGGCCAGTTCGTAACTGGCAATTCGGCTGTTAATCTCCGGATCCTGCACCTGCTCAAATCGTGACCGATTCAGTCGCTCCAGCGTCTGCAGAGTCCGTTGCTGCTGTTCCGGAGGAATGCCGTCCGGGTTGGAAAGGTTCAGCACAGGATCACCCTGATTCCGAAACAACACACCTGCATAATGCGACGGCAGAAAACCACTGGACCAGAGCGAGGTGCCTCCACTGGATCCACGGCCGCTGGTCAGCACCACATAACCCGGCAGATTTCGGGATTCAGAACCCAGGCCATAGTTCAGCCAGCTTCCCAGCGTCGGCAACCCAAAGCTGGCACGCCCGCAACTGAGCAGCAACTGCCCCGGGTGATGATTGAACTGATCAGAATGCAGAGACCGGATCATCAGCAGGTCGTCGGCACAACTGGCCAGCTGAGGAAGGTAGTCACTGAAATCCATGCCACATTCGCCATGACGACTCCAGCGACGCGGCGATCCCAGCAGCACCGCCGCCTCTTTCTGAATGAAGGCAAACCGAACCTTCTCCAGCATCTCCTTCGGCAGGGGTTGACCATCCAGTTCGTTCAGTCGCGGCTTGGGATCGAACAAGTCCAGATGCGACGGCGCCCCGGCCTGAAACAGAAAAATACAGTTCCGGGCCTTTGGTGCAAAATGTGACCATGGAAGTGCTCCGGCACCACCGGGACTCGCGGCCCCATCTGCAGCCTGCAGCAAACCATCCTCCTGCAGCATCGAGGCCAGGGCCAGCGCACCGGGACCACAGGCCGACGACGTCAGCCACGTTCGGCGTGTCTGAGCGAGCGAAATCGCGGTTTGCGGATGCATCAGAGTTCTTCCCTCACTGAAAACCAACATTCAGCGGTGCACCAGTCTCCACACCAGTTCACAGGCAGCACCGCCTTCATCATCCCTTGAAATCCTGATCCGTCCGACAATCACACCATCACACACCACAGTCCGGTGACGCGACAGTCTTATTCCCGGGTAATGAACTCATCCAGATTCAACAGCAGGCGACAGACATTAATCCACGCCGCGATCGTTTCAGGAGCGTTTGGTGCTGTATCGGAAGACCCAGCCTTGAGTGACCGCAGTAACTGATCAGTAACCTCAGGGTGTTCCTGATAATAGCGTTGCGATTCGTGCAGCAGTTCCAGAACCTCTCGGACTTCATCGAGTTCCGGTCGGCGTCCCAGACACCACAGAAAGGCTCGCTCCACCGCCGCTGTCTCCGATTCCGGAACTGAATTCAGCAGACGCACAGCGAACTGTCGTGCACACTCAGCGAAGACATCATTATTCAGTGTGACCAGGGCCTGCAGTGGTGTGTTGGAAACAGAACGCTCGGCACAGGTCAGGTTGGCATCCGGGCAGTCAAACGTTGTCAGACTGGGATGCGGTGCCGTCCGCTTGAAGAAGGTGTACATCCCCCGACGAAAACGATCTTCACCGGTGGATTCCGTCCAGCGAAAGTTCCCTGCGTAACTTAACTCGGCGACGCCAGCCGGCAACGGCGGAAAGACGGATGGTCCGCCAATCTTCGCAGACAGCAGCCCGGCAACCTGCAGACTGATATCCCTCACGATTTCCGCTTCCACACGCAGGCGATTCTGACGCCAGAGCAGAGTGTTGGCGGGGTCCTGTTCCTGAAAGTCGGCACGCTGCACGGAGGCCTGTCGCCAGGTCGCTGAAGTCAGAATCAAGCGCAACAGCTTTTTTCGGGACCACGCCACAGACGGTTTCCCGGTTTCTCCGGATTCAACGACTGGCGAAGCACTCAGCCCGATCCAGCGGGCCGCCAGCCAATCCAGCAGCTCGGGATGACTGGGAGGATCACCACGGACGCCAAAATCTGCCACGGTGCGAACCAGACCACGTCCGAAGAGTCGAGCCCAGAAATGATTCACGGTGACTCTGGGCGTCAGCGGATTGCGAAGATCCACCAGCCACCGGGCGAAGTCCAGGCGATCGGGCGGCACACCAGGATTCCGCGACTGCAGAGCCGGAAGAATCGCGGGGTTGGCAGGCTGAACTTCCAGATCAAGTCGCGGCTGCAGGAATTCGCCACGTCGCAGAATCCGGGTGATGCGAGGATCCTTCGTGCGCTGAGTGAGCACGCGAACCGACAATTCCGGGGGCTCAGGTGCCGCTTTCCGCAGAGCATCGAGTGCGGTCATCAGAGGTTTCAGTGTTTCGTGTTGCCGGCTCCAGAAATCCAGCAGGGTCTGCCGCTGACCAGGGGAGCGTTGATCCTCCGGAATCCGCAGGGCCTTGCTGACGTCTTCCGGCATAGACTTCTCAACCTTGCCGCCGGACACCAGCATCTGTTGTTGGCTGAGCCATGTCATGTAGTCTGACAGCAGCGCCTGCCTCGCTGTCTGCAGACGTGACTGCTGTTGCTCAAGCTGCAGATCCCAGGCCGCTTTTGCCGCAGGCCATGCCTCCACGTCCCGCTGCGGCTTCGGCACCACTCGCGTGGTCTCGTCCGCGTTGTTGAAGACCGCGAACAACTGAAAATACTCCTGCTGCGAGAATGGATCGTACTTGTGGGAATGACAGCGAGCACATCCGACGGTCAATCCCAGCCAGACGGTGCCGGTCGTTTCTGTGCGGTCAAAGCACGCTTCCACTCGGAACTGCTCCTGGTCCGTACCGCCCTCTGTGTTGGTCAGTGTCTGTCGATGAAAGGCCGTGGCCAGCATCTGCATCGGAGTGGGGTTGGGCAGCAGGTCTCCGGCCAGCTGCTCGATCGTGAACTGATCAAACGGCAGGTCCTGATTGATCGCATCAATCACCCAGTCACGATACCGCCAGGCATCGGGGCGCGCATTGTCTTTTTCGTATCCATCAGAATCCGCATAGCGAGCCAGATCCAGCCAGTGTCGCCCCCAGCGTTCACCAAAATGCGGGGAATCAAGCAGACGATCGATCACCTTCTCCCAGGCCTCCGGTGAATCATCCTGCTCAAACGCCACCACCTCTTCCGGTGTCGGCAGCAATCCAGTCAGATCAAGGCTGGCACGTCGGATCAGCGTGCTTCGGCTGGCTTCAGGAGCCGGCTGCAGACCAGCCTGCAGCAGTCGAGAAAGCACGAACACATCAATCTCATTTTGGCCCCACCCGGACCACTCCGCAGGAATTGACGGCAGCTCCGGGATAACCAATGGTTGCCATGCCCAGTGGTCAGATCCCGGGGCCTTGCTGACAGCGGATTCCGGCCACAGCACTCCCTGATCAATCCAGTCGGTCAGCAACTGCACCTCGGCGGCCGTCAGCCGCGGCCCATCCGGCGGCATCTGCTCCTCAGGATTTGTGCTGGTGACTCGCTGAATCAGCGTGCTGCTGCGCGCCAAACCAGGTTCTGCCACTCGCCCGTTGTCGCCGCCGGACAGGAGTAACTCACGCTGATCCAGTCGCAGACCCGCTTCCTGCTTTGATGCGCCATGACAGTCCTGGCAACGAGCCTTCAGCAGGGTGATGGCCGACAAGGCGGTTTTCGCCGCCGGACTGCCGGGGACGTCTGCCGACGGGGGCTCCGGTGTCTGCCCGAATGCGGGAACGAAACACCGGGCTCCGGCCAGCAGAGTCACAGCAGAGAACAGAAGACATCGCAGCAGGCTGTGAGCAGTCATCGACGTACTCCGAAAGGCAGAGACGACGCATTCAGAACACCATGAAAAAAGCCCGACGGGAGTTGGTCGGGCTTTCTCGATTCAGCAGATGCCGTAGTGGCCGTCAGCCGGATTTCAGACGAATGGAGTCTTGCCCGGAATTGCTACGGGGGGCACAGGAACGTCGGCCCACTCGTACTGTTTCGGGCTCAGATCTTCTTTGGAGTTCATCACGGCGTCCCAGGTGAGTCGCTGGCCGGTGTAAGCCGCCATACGGCCGGCAATTGCCAGCATGGTGCTCTTGCTCATGTAGTCACCATTGTTGATGACCTTGCCCGCGCGAATCGCCGCAAACAATTCGTTGTGCTCGATCTGGTACATGTCCCCGTCCGGACCATCATACTTCCAGATCACATTGCCCTTGAGATCTGTGATCGTGTGAGACATGACATCCACGCGGCCTTTTGTCCCGAAGATGTAGTCTTCCACCTCATTCTCGCAGTTTGGCCAGTGTCGGCAGCGTGCGAACGCCTTGACGCCGCTGGCCCATGTGTACACAACATCGAAGTGGTCATAAATGTTGCCATAACGCTCGTCCGTACGCACCTGTCGGCCACCGGAACCACTGATGGTGACCGGTGCTTCGTCGTTCATGGCCCACATCATCTTGTCGAGGCTGTGGATGTGCTGCTCAACATTAAAGTCACCGGACAACCACGTGTAGTAGTACCAGTTGCGAATCTGGTACTCCATCTGACTCTTGCACTGATCCGGACGACGACGCGGATCCCAGACGCCGCCGGTCATGTAACTGCACTGCATCGTGACAATGTCGCCCACAGCGCCATTGCGGATCTGCTCAAAGGTGGCTCGCTTGCCGGGGTGGTAACGCCAGCACAGGCCGGACACGAGATTCAAACCCTTCTGCCGTGCGATTTCTGTGGATTCAAGTACCGATCGAACGCCGGGCGCGTCCACGGCGACTGGCTTTTCACAGAACACATGCTTGCCGGCATCCACACTGGCTCGCAGGTGCAGCGGACGGAAATGCGGAGTGGACGCAAGCAGAACCACATCACTCTTCTCGATGACGCGAAGATAGCCATCAAACCCGGCGACACAGTCTTCATCCTTCGCCGTGACGCGCGGCATCTGACCTTCTTTATTGAACATGCGGCTGAGCCTTCGACGGCCGCTGGCAACTGCATCCTCAAACACATCCGCCATCGCAACAAGCTCGGTCCCGGGATCGGCATTCAACGCCTGCTCGGCGGCGCCTGTACCACGTCCACCAACACCCACCAGCCCGACCTTCAGCAGATCACTGCCGCCGGCCCACAGACCAGCAGAAACCGGGCGAGCAGCGGTGGAAAGGGCAGCCGCCGTCGTGGCAGCAGCCAGAAATGTGCGACGGGTGGGATCGTTCGGTGTCGACGACGAATTCATAGGTGAGACCTGGATCAGAGAGTTTCAGGAGGTGGGTAAGACGCAGGGTGTTCAGAAAAGGGGGCAGGCCCCAATAGTGCGGAGCACCCTCAGAAAAGGGGTCAGGCCCCAATAGTGCGGAGCACCCTGCGGGCCGTTTGGCTATTGGGGCCTGACCCCTTTTCTGAAGCACCCTTTTCTGAAGCATGACCCGGCAGAGGCGTCAGGTCAAGGGACACTGGTCCCGGGAGAGTCACTCGCGGAAAAATTCAGTCAATCACACCAAACCACAGCGATTTCTGTTGACAGCCGGAGGACCGGTCTCACCCAGCCCAAATGCGGCGAAACCCTCAGTCCCGCAGTCCGCGTTCGGCGGTTCGCGGAGGCTTCATTCCTGATCACGAGGCCTGATCGCCAGAGGGCCAGCGCCATTCATGACGGCAGAGGGCAGGTGGCAGTTTCTGCCGATTTCCGTCGCCCGGCGAGGCCTACCCGGCGTTTAGACGCGATAAGCCGGAGAAACTCTGCCAGGGAGGTTAGCATGGATTTCAATGGTCGCCCCGCCCCGACTGATTCGCACTGTGACCGCAGGCGGCGCCGGTCGAAGTTCAGTCATGGAGGTTGTCTCGAGCGGGAAAATGAGGCTGCAACGTCTGTTTGCTACCTCGGGAATATCCTCAGACAACTCTGATCTCCGACATTCTTCCTCGAGTCCTGTCGTCTTTACGCTGGCTCCTCGTATGGAAACAGCAGACAAACGCTTGATTTGATGCAAGAACCACGCGAACGATGGAACACGGCCCAATCACCAGTGCTGGTCCTGAGTTTTCCTGTCGCCAGTCCAACTAACCTGCAGAGCACCTATGCCGATACTTGCCAGAGAACCAGATCTGTACCCGGAGGACCTGCTGACAGCCTCCATCGTGACACCCGCGGACGAACACTGGTTTGCGATGTACACGATGGCCCGGCGGGAAAAGGAGTTGATGCGCAAGCTCCGAGCGCAGAAAATTGCGTTCTACGGCCCCACCGTCGCTCAACGCACACGATCACCCCAGGGCCGGATTCGCACCAGCTGGGTTCCCTTGTTTGCCGGCTATGTGTTCGTCCGCGGTGACGAGGTGGATCGGCACGAAACCGTCTCCACCGGGTGTGTGTCCCGCTGTCTGCCGGTCACTATGCCGGAAGAACTGGTCGCCGATCTGCAGCAGATTCGCCTGCTGCTGGAAAAAGGAACCGAAGTGCGGCCAGAACCCCGCCCGGTCGTCGGACGTACCGCCGTTATCACTCGTGGAGCCATGGCGGGAATTCGAGGAACCGTGACTCGTGTCAACTCGGCACACCGGCTGACGGTCATGGTCAACTTTATGCAACAAGGTGCCTCGATGGTTGTAGACGAAGCCGACGTGGAGCTGCTATAACCCTTCAGGAAACATCAGAATTCAGTCAAGCGGAAGTGCCCGCAGAATCGAGTATCAGGAACAGCGCTCCGCACCCCCTGACGGAATCAGCACGGCACACTCCAACTGGCTGTGCGGCGGGCTGCATGGTCCACAAACCCGGCTCAAAATTGCCGGAACCGGGCCCGCAGACAGGGTTGACGACAGATATTTCAGAGAAAATGGGAACTTGTTTTCACGGTTTTTTCGGTTTTTTGGTGCCGATCTGGCCCGAGATTGAAAATCCGATCCAATCGTGATTTGATCCGGTTTTGAAGGATTGCTATCCTCTCACGTTTTTCCGGACCAACTTTCAGAATTTCACGTGGAGATCACTGGCTCATGGGCACGAAGAAGACGGGTAAGGGTCGACGAAAGATTGGTCGCAAGAAACGAAAAATGCGATCCCGAATTCGGCACCGCAAGGGCTAGGCTACCCGTTTCGCGAATAGCCGGTGCAGTCTCCTGCGCAACACACACGACAAAAGCTCGGAATGTACTGATCATTCCGAGCTTTCTTTATGCGCAGATTTCAGTGCCGCTGCAGTCCATTCGGACCGGGTGTTTTCGTAAATGGTAAAGTTTGAGGGTTACGGGATGCTTGACATCTGCCGAAAGAGGTTGAATCCTACAATGTTGGAAAATTGCATCGTTTCTGACAACCTCCGAACGAAGCCCCTTCCGTTCCCAATTCATGTCCTGTGTAGTGCCTGCTCCCACCACGCGACCGCCGGCGAATCTGCCGTGTTCCGCAGCGGTGTCCCGCAGCCCACGACTCAGTGACAGACTCGGGCGCGGGGGACCACGCTTACGCCGGACCAAAACCGGATTTGCTTCCTGCAACGGATTGGCAAGTCCAGGATCCCGACAACCCCGCCCCACTGTTCAGAGGATTTCCCATGCCTCGTTCCCGCCTGACTTCCATCCTGTCCTCTGCCGTTGCCGTCGCACTGATGGTGACCAACAGTCTCTTCGCAGTGGCAGATCCTCCGGTCGGTGGTGCGGCTGCCATTCGGCAGCGTCTGGAGCAGTCTGTCCGCGAAAAACAAGCCACCACGAAAGAACTCACCCTGCGCGAAGGCGCTGTGGCCGTCTCCCAGCAGCGACTGCAGGAACTGGAACAGCAACTGCAGGCCACAGAAGATCGGCTCGCGGCAGAGAAGGCCGAACTGGAGAAGCTGACCGGGCGTGTCGCCGAAGTGGATCAAGCCATTGCCACACTGACCGCCGAACTGCCGCAGCATGAAGCCGCCGATGCACTCGTCGCCACCGCAGACCGCGCGACGGCTCGACACACGGAGATGCTGGACGCCAGGAAACAACTGCAAACGCAGCTCTCCAGTCTTCGCAAGTCTTCCGTCGAATGGCGCAGCAAATCCACTGAGGCCGAACAGCAATTAGCAGCAATCACCGCCCAACGTCCGGAACTCGACAAGAAATTCAACGAAACCAAAGCGGCTCTGGAAGGTCCCGAGACAGCCGTTACGACTGCCAAAGCCGCCATGGATGCGGCAACGGTCACCATGAATGGGCTGGTCACAGCACTGGCGGACGACGATGCCCGGCTCGTCAACGCCAATGAATCCCGCGAACGCATTCTTCGCTCCACCGCATCGCTCGAAAAATCACTCAGCACGCTGCGGGAAGCCGCGAAGCTGACGGGAGTGGATTCGGCGGCCGCCATTCAAGGGCTTGAAAAGGCTATCGCAGACTTCGCCCCGGCCACGGCCAACGTTCAGGCACTCGTCACCGGGCTCACCGCCACTCGCGATCAACACAACCAGCAATTGGTTGCGGCCAAAGCTGATGTCGAGAAGAAATCGGCAGAACTGGTCGCTGCGAATGCTGCTGCCGATCCTGCCCGCGCCGCCCACAAGGCTGCCAGCGATGCACTCGCTGCCGCAAACACCAAAGAAACCGAACTCAAGGCGCTCAAAGTCGACGGCGAGCAATGGCAGAAGACGCTGAACGCTCAATTGATCGGGCTGGAACCCTCACTGCAGAAGCTGGAAGCCGAATTGAAAATCGTCGGCACCGAAACGCTCCTTGCACGACGCCAGGCCGAAAATGCTCTTGAACCACTGGGACGGTTCGTGTCGTTCTCCCGGCACGTCGCTCCCATCCTTGCGCAGCGCTGTGTCGCCTGTCACAACACCCGCAGCCCCGGCGGACGCCTGAATCTGGATTCCTTCGCTGCCATGGGGAAGGGTGGTGAATCCGGTGCCGCATTTGCCGCGCACAAAAGTACCGACTCCCTGATGCTTTCCATGATTCAGGACGGCTCCATGCCCAAGGATGCCGAACCTCTGAAGCCTGAAGAACTGGCTGTACTGACTCGCTGGGTTGACGTCGGCGCGCCGCTCGATGCTGGTGTCTCGCCCTCTGCGGATCTGTTCGACATTATGCCCGAATTCGCTCAGCCGCAGCCTCCACGGGAATACCGTGCGGCTATCCCGGTCACGGCCATCGCCTTCAGCCCGGATGGTTCCCAGCTGCTGTCGTCCGGATACCATGAAGTCCTGCTCTGGAACACCGCTGACGGAACACTCATTCGTCGCATCAGCAACCTTGCTGAGCGGGTTTACGATGTCGAGTACAGTGCCGATGGTCAATCGGTAGTCGTTGCCTCAGGTACACCCGGACAACTGGGAGAACTGAAGCTGTTCAACGTTGCAGATGGCTCACTGATTCGGACACTGGTACGTTCTCGTGATGCGATTTTTGCAACCGGCTTCAGCCCGGATGGCACCCGCGTGGCCTGTGCAGGTGCTGATCGTTCCATCAGTGTTGTGAATGTCAGCACCGGCGAAGTGCAGGTCAAAATCGAAGATCACGCGGACTGGGTGATGGACATCAACTGGTCGCCCAACGGGCAACGACTGGTCAGTGCCAGCAAGGACAAGACCTGCAAGGTGTTTGACGCAGCCACAGGCAACCCGGTAATCACCTTTCCGGCGCATGGCGAGCCCGTTTACACTGCAGCGTTTCTGGCAGACAGTGTCACTGTAGTCAGCGGTGGTGGTGACAAACGAGTACGTGTGTGGCAATCAGCTGATGCCAAAGAACTGCGCGGGCTGGGTGGATTTGGCGGTGATGTTTTCCGAGTGCGTATTACAGCTGGCGATCTGATCCTGTCTGCCAGCGGTGACGGCAGTGTGCACGAGCACAAAGCCGCCGATGGGGCGCTCGTGCGTAAGCTCTCAGGCCACCGTGACTGGGTCTACACCGTCGCCGAGAACACCGCCCGTAAGCTGATTGCCTCCGG
>JBDKIW010000194.1:0-3046 GCA_039796955.1 Planctomycetota bacterium | reverse complement strand
ACTTGCTGAACGGCAGACCATGGTTTATCTGGGGACAACGGTCGTCTCCGGTCGTGGCCAGGGTGTGGTGGTGACGACCGGGATGCAAACGGAGCTGGGGCGGATCGCAAATCTGCTGCAGACTGCTGTCACGGAACTCACGCCGCTGCAGAAGCAGTTGGCAGCACTTGGGAGGATCCTGTCACTGGCCTGTCTGGGACCGGTGTTGCTGATGTTTAGTGTGCACATGCTGCGGGGAGCAGACCTGCTGCAGACGGTGATGTTGTCCGTCAGTCTGGCGGTGGCTGCTGTCCCGGAGGGCCTGCCGGCGGTGGTAACGCTGACACTGGCCCTGGGCGTCCACCGCATGGTTCGGCGGCACGTGCTGATTCGTCGGCTGCCGGGAGCTGAAACTCTTGGCGCAGTCACAGTGATCTGTTCTGACAAGACGGGCACATTGACGCGGAATGAAATGACGGTGCGGGTGCTGATCACTGGGGATGCAGAGTTCACCGTGACTGGATCCGGCTATGTTCCGCAGGGTGATATTCTGAAGCGTGGCGCGGGAAAGGAAACGGACGAAGGGTTGGGACAACGGGTGCAACCGGAGCAGGAACCGGATCTGAAATTGCTGTTGCAGACGGGAGTTTACTGCAATAACGCCGTCCTGAGTGCGACGGGTGATTTCGGTGAAACATGGCAGGTGATTGGAGATCCGACAGAGGGAGCCCTGCTGATTGCCGCCATGAAAGCCGGACTTTACTCCCACCCGGGGCCCGGCCGTCGATTACTGGAAATCCCGTTTGACAGTGAACGAAAAATCATGTCCGTGGTGCAGCAGGACATGGCGGGTGAAGTGGTGATGTATACGAAGGGCGCACCGGAGATTGTGCTTGGATTAAGTTCCAGAGAGACTCGGAATGGTCAGCTGTATCCGCTGACGGAGCAGCGTCGGGCTGAGATACTGGGCCACAATGAGCGACTGGCCGCGAAGGCCTTTCGCGTGCTTGGGCTGGCTGTTCGCAGTCTGCCTGTCGAAGCGAATGATCCGCAGTTGCGGACAGCACAGGAAGCCGACCTCGTGTTTCTCGGGCTGGTCGGAATGATTGATCCACCGCGGGAGGAAGCAGCGGGCTCGATCCATGCCTGTCATCGCGCCGGGATTCGCGTGTTGATGATTACCGGGGACCAGCCGAGGACCGCACTGGCGGTAGCGCGGGAGCTGGGCATTGCGGACGAGGCTGCTTCCGTGATCACGGGGAGCCGTCTGGATTCGCTGTCGGACGAGCAGTTACGGCAGGCCATCCGTGACTGCACCGTGTATGCTCGTGTTTCTGCGGAACACAAGCTGCGACTTGTCCGAGCCTTGAAAGCCAATGGAGAGGTTGTGGCGATGACGGGAGACGGCGTCAATGATGCTCCGGCCCTGCAGGCTGCCGATATTGGAATCGCTATGGGGCTGAAGGGTACGGATGTATCGCGAGAGGCCGCTGACATGGTGCTGATGGACGACAACTTTGCATCGATCGTCAATGCGGTGGAAGAGGGACGTGGTATCTTCGAGAATATTCGCAGATCGGTGCATTTTCTGTTGTCGGGAAACAGTTCAGAACTGTTGCTGATGCTGTTTGCTGCCTGTTTCGGCTGGCCTCCACCTCTGGCAGCGCTGCAGATTCTCTGGATCAATCTGATTACTGATGGCCTGCCAGCCCTGGCTCTGGGGATGGAAACACCGGGGAAAGACCTGATGCGTCGAGCACCGCATCGTTCTGATGAGCGGGTTCTGAATGGTCGACTGGCGCTCAGTGTACTGCTGTATGGACTTCTGCTGGCATCGGTGACAGCAGCAGGGTTTCGCTGGGTGTATGTAGGGGAAGGGCGTCCGCTGAAGGCCGCTCAGACAGTTGCATTTGCCATCTGTTCGTTTTCGCAATTGCTGATGGCCTTATCCTGCCGCAGCCTCAATTTCGGAATTGTTGGTCGGGAATTCTTTGGCAACAAATGGCTGTTGATCTCAATCATAGCTTCGGGGTTATTACAGGTTGTTCTGCTGCAATCTGCTGTGGGGATGCGTGTTCTGCAGTTGGAACCGATGACGACCGGGGAATGGTGTCTGACTGCGACGCTGGCGTTGATTCCGGTCACGATTATGGAGCTGTTGAAGTGGTACCGGCGGCTGGTGAAAGCCTGGAGCGGGATTGTCGACTAAAGCGACCCGCTGAGCTTCAGTCGTGCGGCCGCAGACGTAGACGCAGACGGAGACGGAGACGGCGGATTGAATTGTCTGCGTCAGCGAGTTGATGTGTCGCATGGTCACCCCGAGTCAGAGACCGGCAGAGTGCGGGCAAATCGGCAGAAACTGCAGCCCTGCGGATCGGGGATACCTGGAACAACGATTGCGACGGGCGAGGAAATTGAATGTCCCGGGCGAATTCCTTCAGCCTCTCGCTACCTCCACAGGAAATGCCGATCAAACCACACGTGGGAGAGGTTGCAAAGTGGACTGTGGAGTGCTCTGCCTGTGCGACCTCGCGTGACTGGGCCCACAGTCAATGGACACGGGGTCGCGTCGTCGTTTTCCTGCAGCCATGGTTTGTCGGGCAACTGGGGGCGTGAGTGGGAATACGGCACCGAAGCGAGGGGTGCCGGGGTGGTGCGTCGGTTGACCCTGGCTGTCGCGACTTTGCAATGTTTGTCCGACCTGATCAGTAGTACAGCAGGGGGACATCGATCGAGGAGTGAAGCGGGACGATTGGTGCGTTGCCCATGTCTTTGTTTTTTCGACTCTGAAGTTTTCAGGACCAGTGGCAGAGTACGGATGTATTCTGTGGTGAGTATGTTTATTATTCGATGTGTGTTTTGGACAGCACAGTACACAGACTGCTGCGCTGGCTGAAATCAGCCGAGGGAGCAGACCGATTACTTCCAGCGACCCACAAGCAGTCGGCTATTCGCCGCGACGACTATCATCACTGTCGTTTGCGGGTTATCTGCTGATGACGCTGCTGACAGCGGTCAATGACAGCTTATTTCGGTGGCTGATGGTCCCGGTGGCTCGCGTGGAAAT
>JBDKIW010000193.1:0-6439 GCA_039796955.1 Planctomycetota bacterium | reverse complement strand
CCGCTTTGATTCCCGGCTCTCGGCCGTCATGGGCGTGCTCGGCGGATATCTGACCCCGGTACTCCTCGCAGCCGGCCCCGTGAATTTCGTGGGGCTCTACAGTTACCTGCTGATCGTCGGCTGTGGAGTGCTGGGAATTTCTGCATTCAAGCGCTGGCCGCTGCTCAGCTATCTCGGTTTTGTCTGCCACCACGTGCTGGTGCTGAGCTCACTCAGGGCGTTCAACGCTGAACTGCACTTCCGGGAAGTCATGCCCTTCCTGACCGCCTTCTTTGTGATGTTTTCCACAATGGTGTTTGTCTACAACCTCCGCATACGCGTGCGATCCAACCTGCTGGATGTGCTTGTCCTGTTCCTGAATGCCTGTGTGTTTTTCGGCATCAGCTACCGACTGATTGATATGACTTTCAACTACCATTGGGTAGCGTCCGTCACACTGGGACTGTCTCTGTACTACATCCTGCACGTTCGCTACTGCCTCGCTTATCGCATCCTCGATCGCGAACTGATGCTCAGCTTTATCGCCCTGTCTGCCTTTTTCCTCTCAATCTCTGTTCCGCTCATTCTGACCCGCGAATGGATTACAGTCAGCTGGTCCCTGCAGGCGCTGGTCATGCTCTGGATCGCCGGAAAACTCCAGAGCCGCTTCCTGAAACTGCTTTCCTTCGCACTCTATCTGATCGTCCTTGGCCGTTTTGCCGTCCTCGACCTGCATTCGCAGTTTGGATCATCCGCTGAGGCCATGCACACCGTTTCCTCGGCGCTTATGGCCACACTGCATCGCATCGTCATCTTCGGTGTCCCGATTGGCAGCCTGTTCCTGGGACACCTGCTGCTGCAGAGGCAGGCCAGCCTGAAGGACGACACCTCGGAAACTGAAAATGACATTCCGCTGGAAGTGAACGATTCCATGTTCAGCAGCGCCGCGCTGCTCGCCTGCCTCGGCGCAGTCTTCTTCTATCTGACACTGGAAGTGCATCGCACACTCGGCATCCTCTACGATGCCTCACGTCTGCCGATGCTCACGCTGCTGTGGCTGGGAATGGCCGTGCTGCTGCTGAAAGAAGCCATCCGTAGCGCCAGCCAGGTAACCCTGGCCGTGTTTGGGATCCTGCTGATCGCCGTACTGTTTAAGGTTCTCAGCGCCGACCTGCCCTCATGGCAATTTCGCTCCGACTTCCAGTATGCAGAATGGACGGCCGAGGCCGCCTTCTTCCGCCTTGTCAACTTTGGTGCCATCGTTCTGCTGCTGGCCTGGGCCTTCCGCTGCCTGTCCGAGGTCAGTGATGTGCGGCTTCCCGATGCCCGCACCTTCAGCAGACTTCTCGGCCTGTTATCCATCGGCATGCTGTTCCTCTACACCACACTGGAGGTCAATACGTGGCTGGGCAACTTTCTTCCCGGGCTACGCGCCGGTGGTGTCTCCATTCTCTGGACCGTTTTTGCTCTGTCCCTCCTCGTCTATGGCATTTCCAGACGTCTGCCCACTCTCCGTTACATGGGTCTTGGACTGTTCGCCGTGGTTTCGTGGAAGGTCCTGTTCCACGACCTCGCCAGCCTCGATCAGTTTTATCGTATCATCGCCTTCATCGTGCTCGGAATTATGGTCACGAGTGGCTCGTTCCTTTACCTCAGGTCCCGCAACACCTTTATCACTCAGGATCCAGCAGAGAATTCTGATCCGAAAGACACGAATCCATGAACTACCTCCACAACCCGCTGCTGTTGAAGGCCGTCGTCGTTGTCTGCTCAGCCTGCATCTGCAGTGCTGACGAACCAGCCAGGCAGTCACAACTTCCGGAAGTTTCACAGTTCCGCTGTGAACGCCCGATTGAACTGCCGCCTGTCACGCAGCCAACCCTGATTCGCATCCCGTTCGACTACGATCTGCACCAAAATACTCGTGATGGCTGGCCCGACGTGCAGATCCGGGATCAGAATTCTCAGGCCGTCCCGTTCATCATTCGTGAGGCCCGGGAACCTGACACGGCCACGACAACCCTGCGGGAGTGGACTGCGGATCAATTCACACTCCACCCCATTGATGACCAGGCACTCGAAATCACAGTCACTCTGCGGCCAGAGGACCCACAGCCTGACGGCCTGAAACTGATCACTCCACTCGTCGATTTTGAACATCGCATCCAGGTCTTTGACACCGGATCAGATCCTCCCGTCCCCCTCTGCGAAGATGCGGTCATCTTCGATTACTCTCAATTCATGGACGTTCGCAGGACAGATGTGGAACTCAGCCCCGGTACGTCACGCGTACTGACCATCCGCGTGGATCAACTGACACAGGATCAGCAGTCCGCACTGACAGAATTGACTCGCACGTTCTCGCATGCCACCGAGACCGGACGCACCGAGAGATCACTGCGGCTCCGACGTGCCTTTCGTATCGATCGAATCCTGCTCCGGGCTCACGTTCGGAATACCAATGCCACAATCCCGGCGTTCCAGTTTCATGATGAAACCAATACCAAAGTCTCCATCGATTCGAAGCGGCAGCAGACCCTGATTCGCTTCGATACCCAGCGACAACCCGTCTCCCGGATCACCCTGAAAACCTCAGACAACAACTTCAGCCGACTTGTCACGGCACAGATCCGCACTCAGGAATCCCCCGAACAGTGGCAGGACATCGCCACCGACACCATCCGCAGGTTCTCCGTCGGTAAGCTCCACGAAGAAAAACTTTCGCTCAACTTCCCACAGATTCGACATACCGCATGGCGGCTGGTCATCGACAATCGAGACAGTCCACCACTCTCGCTGCAGGGACTGAATCTCGCGTCTCCAATCCACGAAGCCGTGCTGCTCGTTACCCCCGGTCAGGCCTGCTCACTTCTCTACGGAGATGACAAGGTCGCAGCACCGAACCACGATACCGAAGCCATCACACGCGCTCTGCAGGCCGGCGAAGCTCCAGTGCTCGCGACCACCGGCTCCGTCAGACTCCGCCGTATCGTGACAACGCCCCCAAAGAAAAGCGTCGGCCACTTTCTGAACCATCCAGTCTTCCTCAGCCTCGTGGTCGCCATTCTCGTCGTGGCACTCGGGACCAGCCTGTATAAGGCCATGGGCAAGGTGCAGAGCCTTTCCGATGATTCGCAGTAGCGGCAATTTCACCCACTCTGGACACCAGACTGACCACCAGACCCGCCATTGCCCCACCGTCAGAACCACACCTCCGGCGGCCACCCGACTTTGCTGCGTTCGTTCCGGGCCCCTTTGCCCCACGCTCAGCACGCGCCACCATCGTCACGGGGCCGCAGCATGATCGGGCTGTGTTTCCAATCTGGAACGGTGATTCCGTCCGACAACCCGCTGAATCACGTAGAAAAATACAGGGGTAAGAAACACTCCGAACACCGTCACTCCCAGCATTCCTGAGAACACCGCCGTCCCCAGTGTCCTGCGCATTTCAGCGCCAGCACCTTCGCCCAGAACCAGCGGGATCACTCCAAACACAAAGGCCAGCGAGGTCATCACGATGGGACGCAATCGCAGTCGACAGGCCTCCAGCGTGGCATCGTACGCCGGACTACCGGCCAGAGTCCGGGATCGTGCATATTCCACAATCAGAATCGCATTCTTGCAGGCCAGTCCCACCAGCACCACAAAGCCGATCTGAGTGAAAATGTTGATGTCCAAACCCGCCATCCGAACTCCCACCACAGCACACAGCAGGCACATGGGAACCACAAGAATGACCGCCAGCGGCAGTGACCAGCTCTCATACTGAGCAGCCAGTACCAGAAAGACCAGCACAACAGCCAGCAGAAAGGCGTACATCGCCGTGTTGCCCGCCAACTGCTGCAGGAAGGCCAGTTCCGTATACTCCACACGCATCGACGGAGCCAACTGTTGTTCCGCAAGACTCTTCAGCGATGTGATGGCCTCCCACGAACTGACGCCGGACGCCGCGTCCGCATTGACAAACGCAGCCGGATACAGATTATGGCGATAGATCATTAAGGGGCCGGGAACCGAACGCACTCGCACAAAACTGGCCAGCGGAACACTGCCCGCCGTGGGCGATCGCACATACATGCGACGCAGATCGTCTGTTCGCATGCGATACCGTGCATCCGCCTGAACATTGACCTGCCATGTCCGTCCGAAGCGGTTGAAGTCATTCACATACAATGAACCAAAATTCACCTGCAGCGCGTTAAACACATCGCCAATCGACAACCCCATCTTCCGGATCGAATCGCGGTCAATATCCAGTTCCAGCCACGTCGTGGCCGCACGAAACCCCGAAAACACATCTCGCAGCAATCCATTGCTGTTTCCCTGATCCACAACCGCCTGACTGACCCCCTCCAGTACACTCAGGCCATTCTCGCCGCGATCCTGGATCACAACGCGAAATCCACCCGATGTCCCCAGCCCTTCGATCGGCGGCGCCCCGAGGATGTTTACATCCGCCTCACTCACCTCACGAGCAAACAAGTCCCGCAACTCTTCAGCGATCTGATCCGCCGTCCGCTTCGTCTGCAGTCGCTCTTCAAAGCTCTCCAGCATCACATACATCGCGCCAAAATTCGGGGCATTTGTGTTCAGCAACAGGGATTGCCCCGCAATCGCCACCGTATGGCGGACGCCCAAGACACGGGATGCCAGGTCCTCCACGCGGGACATCACCGCCTGTGTTCGCTCCAGAGATGCCGAATCGGCCAGTCGCACGTTCAGAACCAGATATCCCTTATCCTGCGCTGGTATGAAGCCCGCCGGCGTGTCAGCAAACAGCAGCCATGTGCCGTACAACATCCCTCCGTACGCCAGCAACACCACCGGACTGGCTCGCAGTAACAAGCCCACCAGACTGACATACACTCTCGTCCCGCCCTGAAATGCCCGATTGAAGGCCGAAAATCCAAGCGCCAGCAGCAGATTCACAACTCGCCCCGCCAGCCAGACCACAATCAGCCCGGCCCCGGCAAGTCCCCATGGCCAAACCTCTGCCGGGATCCATGCAAGCTGCTCACTCCGCGAATCGACGATTCCAGCAGCCCCCAGACGACCGAGTATCCCAGCCAGGCGCCTGCCAGGCCCAGCCATGGGCGAGGCAGCGTCTCCAGACGTTGACCCTCACCCCGCGGACGCAGTAACAAGACCGCCAGAGCAGGGCTCAACGTCAGCGAGTTGAACGCCGAAATCAGTGTCGATACCGCAATCGTCACCGCAAACTGGCGAAAAAACTGCCCCACAACACCGGAAATAAACGCACACGGAATAAAGACGGCCGTCAGCACCAGGCCTACCGCAATCACCGGGCCCGCAACCATCTGCATGGCCTCTATCGAAGCCTCACGCGGCGACAATCCCCGCTCAATGTTGTGCTCAACCGCCTCCACCACCACAATCGCATCGTCCACCACAATCCCGACGGCCAGCACCAGTCCAAACAGCGTCAACGCATTCAGACTGAAGTCAAACGCGGCCATCGCCGCAAATGTTCCGACAATCGCGACCGGTACCGCGACCAGGGGAATAATGGCCGGACGCCACCCCTGCAGAAACACCAGCACCACAATCGCCACCAGGATCACAGCGTCCCTCAACGAGACAAACACCTCCGCAACCGATTCGCGAATAAACGGTGTGGTGTCGTACACAATCGAATAGTCCAGCCCCTCCGGAAATCGTTGCCGCAATTCGACCATCCGTGCCCGTACGTCGTCCGCCACCTGCAACGCATTCGATCCCGGCAACTGGTAAATCGAAATCGCGATCGACGGCCTGCCGTCCAGCGTGCAAACCTGATCATAGGCCGTGGCACCCAATTCGATACGAGCCACATCTCGCAGGCGCACCATCCGGCCGTTCTCGTCCGTCCTCAACACCATCTCGCCAAACTGACTCTCATTCGCCAGTCGGCCTGGTGTCGTCATCGTATATTGAAAAACCTGCCCCTCCGTCGTCGGTTGCTGACCAATCTGCCCGGCGGCCACCTGAGTGTTCTGCTGCTCAATTGTTCGCAGGACATCCTGAGTCCCGATGCCCCGCATAGCCATCCGCTGCGGATCCAGCCAGACTCGCATGCTGTAGTCGCGCTGCCCCAGAAAGGAAATGTCACCAACCCCCTCCACTCGTGACAATTCGTCGCGCATCTGAATCGTCGCATAGTTGCTGAGATACAGATTGTCACGGGATCCGTCCGGGGAGAACAGATTCACGATCATCAGAATCCCGGGCGCCTTCTTGCGAACGGTGACACCCCGGCGCTGAACCGCGTCCGGAAGGGTCGGCTGAGCCAGCGCGACGCGATTCTGCACCAGCACCTGCGCAAGATTCAGATCGGTGCCAGGAGCAAAGGTCACCGTCAGCGTGTAACTGCCGTCATTCGTACACTGCGACGACATGTACAGCATGTCTTCCACGCCGTTGACTAACTGCTCAATCGGCGCAGCCACCGTGTCCGCAACGA
>JBDKIW010000192.1:0-3353 GCA_039796955.1 Planctomycetota bacterium | reverse complement strand
CCGGTGGCTTTTCCGGAACGGGTAAGGCCGAAGACGGGGAAACTTACAAGATCACTGTCACTCAGGACCCCGCGAATAAGCGACTGGACTGGAAAGCCGAAGGCGATCGCGGCAGCAACGAAGATGGCTCCTACTCCATCGAATAATCCAGTGATCCGGAGAATCGGCCGGTAGGCTCAGTCGCACCTATCGGCCGCCACCCTTTTTCAGGCAGGCTTCGCTGTCAGTTTGGTGATCCGCACATTGCGGTCGTGGTGCGCCGTGGCAATCGTGACCCCGTCCGGGTGCAGGTCCATGTCACGCGCCAGATTTGGCAGCTGGAACCGATGCACATCCTTTTCGGCATCTGGCTTCCAGAAAATCAACCACCCCCCGCTGCCTCCTCCGCTAACACCGGCCAGCGAGCCATCTGCCAGCCAGTTCAGACGCCAGACGACGCCCTGGGTAATTCCTTCGGCGATCAACTGGCGCTCAACCGCCCCCGTCTCCACATTGAACAGAACCACCAGCGGCTCATGCACCGCGCCCAGTGGATTGGTCGCTTTGTACAAGCCCCCGGCCGCCAACCGCTGGCCATCTGCACTGACAGCCAAAGCTCGTGCACCACCGAAGTCCACCTGCTGGCCCCCGTTGTAGGAATACAGCGCAGACGCATCAAACTTCTTTAATTCTGCACCGGTCTTCAGGTCCCACTGCCGCACGATGCCCCCCAGATCGCCCGAAAACAGAGTCTGGCCGTTCGGGTGAAATGCCAGGCTGTACACATGCTTCTCGTGACCTGCAAACTCCCGAATCAGGGCGCCATCCACAGGATTCCACAGACGCACCATGCGGTCGTTCCCACCACTGGCCAGAACGGTGCCATCCGGACTGGTCACCAGCGCCCGCACCCACTGTGTTCCGTGCGCCGCGATCGAACGCTGGACCTGCGGTGAATCATCCTGTGCGGTCCACCATGTGATCTTCCCGTCGCACCCGCCACTCATCACCACTTTGCCATCCGGTGTGAACGCAAATGCATTCACCCACGTCGAATGGCCTCCAGACAGCACAGTCTTCACTCCGTCACTCAGACGAAACCGCTCCACCACACTGTCTTCAGATCCACAGAACACGTACTGCCCCGTTGGATCAAAACGACAGGAGATCAACGGACGATCATGAGCCCAGGCGGAGGCCACCCAGGCCAGTTTCGGATCAGGGGTCTCGATATATGCAGCAGAATTCGTATGGCGGAGCATTGCGGGGTCTCCTTGATTCACAGGCGGGATACGACAGAAATTACCTGCTCACAACACCTTTGTGCGGTTGGCTGAACGACTTTGGCAACACAACGACAACCACACCGGAATTCAGCCAGGCACGTGCTCAACAGGTCCCCAATTGTCCCTCAAATCCCACTCTGCGCCAATCCACCACTCTCACCCCGCAACTCTGACCACGCTCACAAGGCATTCGGGCAAGCTCATGGACGTGGGCAATATCGCCTGCCCCCGAACTCACCAGCTTGACTATTTCACCATCCGGAAAATGAATTTGTTCCAACCATTGGATAAGTCGATGTTTTATTCGATTTTACTCGGAAAATCGCCCGCCTTTCCCGATACATCAGAACACTTTCACCTTGACCCCGGGACGGCAGATCTGTTAGCACAATCCTGAATGGACTGGTCGCCAGCATCCAGCAGATTTTACAGGAAATCCCGCTCTCGCGGGACCACGCTTCTGCTCTATACTGCGGAAATTCGTTGCTCTCTCTCCTGATGCACACTGAAGGCAGGATGCCATGAAAACTGTATTGCGGGAACTGAAACAGGGACTTGCACAGGCGATGCCTCAGGCCGTTTTCTTTCCGTTTGCCAACGCGAAAAATGCAGTTCAGGGACGTCGGCAGCGAATTCGCCCTGCCGCTGGTGACCTGGTGGAAGTATCTGACGGGCAGCAGACGATCTTCATCTCTCAACGTATCCGACACAATCGCTACAAGCGCGGCATCGATACCTGGACCAATTTTCTGGCCAGTCAGTACAACCTCGGCAAACTCGAGGTTCGCCCGGGTGGAGTCTTCATCGATTGCGGCGCCAACGTCGGAGAACTGGGTTACTGGGCCCGCTCCAGACAACTGCAATACCACGCTTTCGAACCCGAAACCCGCGAAGCCAACTGCTGCGATCTGAACAACTTCAACGGGCAACCCGGTACCAACCGCGTTGGACTCTGGCACGAGGCCACCGAACTGAAGTTCTATTCCAAGCCGGAATCCGCAGATAGTTCCTGCATCGAAATTGCCGACTACCACCAGGTGAAGACCATCAAGGTGACCACTCTCGACCAGTATGTCCAGGACAAGGGCATTCAGGCCATCGAGGTCTTCAAGGTGGAAGCCGAGGGTGCCGAACCCGAGGTTCTGCAGGGTGCCCGACGTACACTGCCAATGTGCCGCTACGTCACCGTGGATTGCGGACGAGAACGCGGTATTGACGCCCAGGACACCGTGCGCGATGTCTGTAACGTTATGTATCAGTGCGGATTCCGGATTGCTGAGAGTGATATGGTCCGGCTGTCTCTGCTCTTCGAAAACGTCGCTCAGGCTGAACGACGGGCAGCCTGATCACAGCCCCTGCCCCGGGTTCCATGTCTCTGCACAACGGAGCCCAACCGAACCCCTCGTCCCACATGAAAATCCTCTTTCTCCACGGCTGGCATTCCGTACCCGGTGGCGTCAAACCTTCGTCGCTGATCGCACAGGGCCACCTGGTGCTGAACCCTGCGCTGGATCATGACGACTTTGCATCGGCTGTACGTACTGCACAGGCCGCTTATGACTCGCAGACGCCGGATGTGATTGTCGGAAGTTCCCGAGGGGCTGCTGTCGCCCTCCATCTCCATTCTGCCCGGACTCCGCTGGTCCTGCTGTGCCCGGCATGGAAAAGCTACGGCGGGCACAGACCCCTGAAAGCCAATTCACTCATCCTGCACAGCCGACAGGATTCCGTGATCCCCTTCTCAGATTCCGAAGAACTCGTCCGATCCAGCGGTCTGCCCCCCGAAATCCTGCTTGAAGTCGGTCGGGATCATCGATTGGCAGACCCGGAATCCCTGTCCGTCCTGCACTGGGCCTGCACTCTGCTTGCATCCGGTCAGCACCTGCCCACGCTCGACGAAGACTCTCAGTTTGCTCCGGATTCTGCAGACCCCCGCAATGCCCTCGCCCATCAGGAGGCCAGCTACGTGTGCGACGCCTGCGGTGAGGAAATCGTGATTCCACTGGACCTGACCGAAGGCACCAGCCAGACCTACGTCGAAGACTGCCCGGTCTGCTGCCGTGCCAATACCATCCATGTCCGGATGGA
>JBDKIW010000191.1:0-17162 GCA_039796955.1 Planctomycetota bacterium | reverse complement strand
TATGAAGCCCCGTTGACCGAGCAGGTGGAGCGACTGCGGGCCGTAACTGTTGAGGAAGTCCGCGAGATCCATCAGCAGTTGCTGTCGGCAGCTGTTGGTGAACTGACCGTCCTGGGAGACTTCGACCCGGACGCTGCTCTGAAGGCCATTGAAAAGCTGACAGCGGACTGGAAATCGGATGTTTCCTTTACTCGGATACCTCGAGTGCACGTCAACAATGTGAAGGGAAGTACAGAAAAGATTACGACACCGGACAAGGCGAATGCTGCATTCATTGCCATGATGACGCTTCCCCTGCGTGATGATCACCCGGACTATGCCGGGCTGGCCATTGGAAACTTCATCCTTGGAAGTGGTGGCCTGAATTCGCGACTGGGCGACCGGGTGCGACAGAAGGACGGGTTGTCTTACACGATTCAGTCCGGTCTGCAGCCTTCGGCTGTGGATGAGCGGACGGCCTTTTTTATCTTTGCGATTTCCAATCCGGAAAACGCAGACAAGGTCAATACGGCCATTCAGGAAGAACTGCAGCGATTGCTTGTGGACGGCATCACCAGAGAGGAGTTAGAGGCGGCCAAAACCGGGTATCTGCAGGAGCAGCAAGTCAGTCGCAGCAACGACGCGGCACTGGCTCCAATGCTGGAGGCATACGCGTTTATCGGACGAGACATGAAGCATGTCGCCCAATTCGAAGAGCAGATTCGCGCGTTAACGGTCGACCAGGTCAACGAAGCGCTCAGGCGTCACCTGAAGCCCGAGCGATTGTTTGTGATCATGGCTGGTGATTTTAAATAGTGGAGCCTGAGGTCGGGGGGCGGAAATTCTCCGGCGGTGGTATCTCAGCAGCTACCGATCGCTGCCTGACAAACCTCCGGCAGCGAGGCGTGCTGATCGGGACGAATCGTGACCATTGAATTCCTGTGTACGGATACAATATCGCTATGAACCACGCGGAGTCAGAAAGCCCGAGATCGGCTGAGCATGGTACTGAGGGTATGGCGTATCTGCTGACATGGGATGGCGCCACATGGCGGGACGCCGTGCGGCTGCGGCAGGGGCAGGTCACCACGATTGGCCGATCGACGAACAATCGGATTGTGCTGCAGGATGATTCCTGCAGCCGCAATCACTGTGAATTGTTTTTTAGTGAAGGCGAGTGGCGACTGCGTGACCTTGGCAGCCGTAACGGGACTCTGATTCAGGATCGTCGTGTGACCGGGGATCAGCCGCTGGTCTCCGGTGATATCATCGGCATCGGTGCCTGCCGACTGGGCTTTACCACCAGCCTTGGTCATGTCCTGCCAACGCCGCAGAAACTCCCCGATTCACCCGAGCGAGCCACGTCAGCTACTCAGACTTCAGTTCCCGTGGTAGAACCAGTGCCCAGCATTCTGCATAGTGCACGGCTGCCTGAGTTTCTGGCAACCGGACAGATTCGCAGAGAGCGTTCTGCTGAACTGGCGAGGCTTTACCGACTTGGGCTCGAGATGGGTGTGGCCGAGACTCAGCAGCAGTTGACGGATGTCGTGCTTGCCAGCCTTGCTCGTGAAACTGTGGCTGGCATTTCCGCCATTCTCCTGTCGGGTGCGAAGGCATCGGCTCGACCGGTACCTGCGGATCTTGTGCTCTCCGGATGGCACAGTGTTCGCGATCTGCCCTACCGTCGGGTTTCTGACAATTTGTCGCGGATTGTTTTGTCGGGGCGTGAGGCCATTCTGGCGAGGGATGTGGCGGACGACCGGCAATTGTCGGTGTTTGACAGTCTGGGCGAGATGAAAGCGCTCAGCGTGATCTGTGCGCCGATACAGACAGAAGAACGCGTATTCGGACTCATTCACCTGTACTCCAGTAATCCCGACAATCCACTGGATCGAAATGATCTGGAGTTTACGCTGGCTGTCGCCGGTCAGCTGGCACTGGCGCTACATCATCTGCAGCAGCGGGACTCACTGCAGACGGGACTCGCTAAAGCCCGATCGGCGAATGAAGTGCTGCGATCTCAGTTGTCGCAGGAGCGACTGCTCGTGGGTGAAACGTCGCAGATGAGGGATTTGCGGGAAAAGCTGGATCTGATTGCCGAGACGGATGCCAACGTACTGATTCGTGGTGAAAGTGGCTGCGGTAAGGAATTGATCGCACGCAGTCTTCATGAGCGAAGTCCACGACGTGACGGACCCTTCGTCTGCATTAATTGTGCTGCTCTGAACGAAAGTCTGCTGGAAAGTGAATTGTTCGGACATGAAAAGGGGGCCTTTACCGGTGCGATTGATCGGAAGCCCGGCCGATTTGAGCAGGCGGACGGCGGGACTCTGTTTCTGGACGAAGTTGGAGAGATGAGCGCCTCGATTCAGGCAAAGTTCCTGCGAGTTCTGGAGGGATATCCGTTCGAACGGATCGGTGGCCGCAAGCCGATTCAGGTGAATGTGCGGATCGTTGCAGCGACCAATCGGGATCTGGAGGATGCGGTTGAAGACGGCGACTTCCGTAAGGACCTTTACTTCCGGCTGCAGGTCGCGGAAATCACCGCGCCACCGCTGCGCGACCGCCAGGACGATATTGAATTGCTGGCAAAGGCATTTCTGCATCGTTTTGTGCAGAAGACGGGTCGCCTGATTACCGGCTTTACCGACGAGGCCATCCAGAAGTTGCGGGAATATCACTGGCCCGGGAACGTGCGTGAACTGCAGAACACGATCGAACGGACGGTGATTCTGTGTCGCAATGAAGTTGTGCGTGGCACGGATATTCAGTTATCCGGATTGTCGCAACGTGGGACCCCGCCGGTTGTGTCAAAAGAAACCACGGGCGAGTATCGTGAATTATCGCTCGCCGATATTGAGCAGGATCACATACTGAAAACGCTGGAGCATACAGGATGGAACAAATCCCGCTCGGCGCAGATTCTGGGAATTGAACGGTCCACGCTGGACCGAAAGCTGAAGCGTTTTCATGTCCCGCGCCCGCTGACCGACTGAGACCAGCAGATCTCCGGGGCAACCTGAAAAAACAGTATTCCGACGGTGAATGCCGGCGATTTTTATTGACGGCCACCGCGGCAGGTTCTTAGTTTGCATGGTTCAAGCGACACTCGATTTCCGAGCGGCCGCAACTGGACATATTTCAAATCCATGTTTGCGGTCGCCCCTCAGTATCAGGTCGCTGCTGAATCCTGATCCCGGAGTCTTGTTCGCAGGGTTGCTCGATCCATACCCAGTACCCGCGCTGCCGCCGTTCTGTTCTGACCGGTCAGCTTCAGCACGGCTGGAATCAAGGTGGCCTCCAGAATTCTCAGTGCGTTGTCGTACAAATCTCCGGAACCCGACTGCATTTGTTCCGCGACCCACGCCTCAATGGCTTCAGTGAAATCGGGTGAAGCAACAGTCCGCGGTTTATCTGAAAAATCGCGTTGTGGCAGGTGTTCCGGCTGCAGAATCTGACCACGGCACATGACGACGGCGTGCTCCACAGCATTGCGCAGCTCCCTGACATTACCTGACCAGTTCTGCTCACACAATGCGGCCGTGAATTCAGAACTGATGGTGCGGGGCCTGAGAGATTCGGGAAGTTGTCGAAGAAAATGGTCAAACAGAATCGGAATATCGCCAACACGTTCTCGCAGGGGGGGCATGCAGACTGTGAAGGCACTCAGTCGATGGTACAGATCCTCTCGAAACGTGCCTGCGGCAATCATCTCCCGAAGATTTCTGTGGGTCGCGGCAACGAATCGGGCGGATGTCGCCTGTTCTCGCCCACTGCCCACCGGAGTGAAGCGTCGGGTTTCCAGCACCCGCAGTAATTTCACCTGAACGGTCAACGGCGTATCAGCAATCTCATCAAGGAACAAAGTGCCGTTTTCAGCGAGCTCAAACAGGCCTCGACGGTTGTCTTCGGCGCCCGTAAACGCCCCTCGAACATGTCCGAACAATTCACTTTCGATCAGCGAAGGATTCAGTGAGGCCGGGCAAATGGGAACGAATGGCCCGGAGGCGACGGTGCTGTGAAAGTGAACTGCTCGTGCTGCCAACTCTTTTCCTGTTCCGGTTTCGCCGAGGAGCAACACGGGAAACGGAGTCGGAGCGACGATCGCGATTCGGCGATAGACCGCCTGCATTTCCGGACTACTGCCGACAAGACCGGATTCTGCCAGCATGCCGGGCTCGGACATCTGCCCGGTGCGGGGGGCTAACGCACGACTAACGACCGAGACAAAGTTACTCAGGTCAAAAGGCTTGATCAGGTATTCGAAGGCCCCACCGGAAAACGCTTTTGCGGCTGTGGGTAAATCGCCAAACGCGGTGATGACGATGACGGGAACACCTTCAAATCGATCGCGAAACTCCTGCAGCGCCGTCAATCCATCCGCGCCGGGGAGACGGACGTCGACAACGATCAGATCCGGGTTGAACTGTGCGAGTCTCTCCCGCGCCTGCTCGAGCGAACCGGCTGTTCGGACAAGGTGCCCGCATTCCGAAAGTGTCTCAGACAGGCTCCAGCACAGAGCTGGCTCGTCATCAATAATCAGAATTCTGCTCATCAGACCGTTGCATGTGTGGGTTTCAGCGGAAGACTCAATTCCATGATGGTCCAGTTGTCGCAACGGCGCCAGTTGACCACACCCCCGTGGTCCTGCACGATGGCATTCACAATGGCAAGTCCCAGACCGACACCTTCCGGCTTGGTAGTGACAAAGGACTCAAGCAACCGATCGGCAATCTCCCGGGATGGCCCCGGCCCATTGTCTGAGACTTCAACCTGTACGTGGCTGGCATTATGAAGCAGCTGCACTCGGATTTGTCCCTGATGTCCAGCCGCCTCCACAGCATTCTGCAGCAGATTCACGATGGCCGCTCTTAATCCATCGCGAATTCCAAGCACTTCCAGTTGATCATCCAGACGCGATACCTCGAGCTGTACATCATGATGTTCCATGGCGGGAGACACAAGCTCGACACATTCCTGTACAAGGGGTGCGATAGAAAATGCCGTTCGGATTCCCTCAGTTCGGCGTCCCAGTGACAGCAGTCCACGAACTTCCGATTCAAGGCGTTTGAGTTGCTGCTCCATGATTTTCAGCGAACGGTCCGCGGATTGTCCGCAGCGATTCCGGTGCACCTGCAATGCCAGAGAAATTCCGGCGAGACCATTTCGGAACTGATGTGCAAACCCGGCTGCAAGCTGAGCGATCCACTGTTCTTTCTGATGCTGAAGCACTTTGTCCTGCAGCGATTCCAGCTGTTCACCGAGCAGGGTGACGTCCTGAATCAGTGCAGCCAGCTCATCGCCACCGGACACCGGATATCGCACGATCCCACTCTCGGTCGGCAGGCTGCCCGCTGCAATCTCCGAAACACGACGCTGAATCTGCCTCAGACGGTTACTCCAGTTTCCGGTCAGTGCCACCAACCATGGCACCACAGCCACCAGCGCCGCAGCTCCGATGACCAGCGGTGGCCATGCGGCATTCCACCAGGCGTCATTCAGTGCACGCTGGGAATTCAGCGTTACGATGCGATACTGAGGACTCCATCTGGAAACTGCACTCGTCACCCGAAACTCATCCGAGCCATTTTGAAATTCAAGAACAACACTCGATTCATGGTCTGAGTTTTCTGATTTCTCAAGAAACGCCTGCAATCCATCGGGAATCGTATCGAACGAGGAATCCACGATACGAGAAGCCCCTGGAGCCCAGACAAGAATCTGCAGCCCGGTCAGTCCTGACATTTGCCGCAAGACGTTTCCGGACAGGGGAAACGCAGACGTCTCCAGCACCTGTGTCACATCCGTCTGGTGCCTGCGGAGTGCCATCAGACTGCGCGACGACTGCAGCCATGCAGACAGTCCGGAAATCAGAACAGTGACGATCATAAATCCGGCCAGTAACGGCAGAATCAATTGCCTTCTAATCGAAATGCCCTGAGCCATGCCGGAACCTGAGTGAGTGAAACCGTGCTCAACGCGGTCGAAGATGAAACTTCATGATGCCCGAAACCGGCCGCGTCAAGCAGTGCGTTCGCAGATCAATCGCATTCGCTTATGTTGGCAGTAATCGCGTTTCAATACCAGCAACTCCCCCGCACAGTACGCCCCCTCACCGTCGCAGTCTGCTACGTCTCCGGAACAGCGACTGGCAAGCAGCATCGGCTTGCTACACCGACACCGGCTACCGCTGATTAACCGGCGATGAACGAGCGTCGGTCATCACGGTCGTTCAGAGGACTTCTGAAGACGTCGCATGGTTCCGGCAATATTACGGCAGATCGCCCGGCCGCCTGCACACTACCGCACCTTGAGTACTGAGATTCAACCGAGATAAACATGCCGCGTGACTACGGATATTCACCGTCAGGAGCCGTTAACGGGGCACCGTTGATGCACAGTCACCCGTCCTATTTGAGTTCTTTAGCCATGTCTCAGGCACCCACGTGAACCTGAGTCACGCCAGTTCGGTGATTCCGGTGAGACCGCCACACCTTCAGTTGCAAGTGCGACGGTCTCTGGCATTCTCTGGTCCATCAGGGAGTGGGACTAAACGTCGCCAATACCTTCGCATCGGCCGCATTCCAGACACGTACGGTTCCATCTTCGCCACCAGAGGCGACGGTTGTTCCATCTGCCGTCGCAGCGGCTCGATAGACATAATCCGCGTTACCGGGGAATTCTCTTGCCGGGTTGCCGTTAGACGGAGTGTGGAAAAACACGCGTTTGTCGCCGCTGCTGCTGAGGACCATATCCTGCAGCCCGACATACTGCAGTGAGGTCACCTGACGAGTGTAGGTGGTGATCGTGCGTGCCTGCTCCCCTGTTTCCGCGTTCCAGACTTTGATCGCATTGTCTGCACCTGCACTGACAAGCGTGGTGCGATCTGATTTCCACGAAACATCCATCACGTGATGCGTGTGGCCTTCGAAGGCTCGCACGAATTCCCCGGACGCCACATCGAAGACCTTCACAAACTTGTCTGCGGCCGCTGACGCAAGCAGTTTTCCATCTGCGGAGAATTCAATGCCGTAGACGGTATCACTGTGAGCGTCGACGAATTGCCGAGCGAGGCTGCCATCCGCGGTGTTCCAGAGCGTCAGTTGGCCGGATCGGGAGGCCTCACCGCCCCCAGCGGCCAGTAGTGTTCCATCGGGTGAAAATGCCAGAGACAGCACGCGATCGACAAAAACGGAGTCACCTCCGTCTTCAGAACCGATGGAACGCAGCAATTGCCAACCTGGGAACACCGGGCGGGCGACGATTCGGTTGTCTTCTGTCTGCAGCAGGAGTTCTGCACCCGCCGCCTTCGCCGTTTTTACAGCACTACCGACGGATGTCCCGGGCAGAACATCCGTTGGGGCTCCTGTGACCGAATTCCAGACCCTGACAACCCCCGCAGCGTCCGCCGTAACGGCGAATCGTCCATCGGCAGTCAAAGCGGCGGTTGTGGATGATGCGGTGGCTGCCGCCGGGGCCTTGCGTTCTTCGACAACGGCAGCGGCCGCGGTGGCTTCGGCTGATGCGGCTTCGTGCTGTGATTTCCGGTCAGCCACCCGCTTTTCTGCGCGGGCGATCGCCTGAACGGCAAAATCAACGGATTTTTTGGCCGTGTTAAGGTCTGAGTCAGCTTTGGTAAGCACATCTTTCGCTGCCGCCTCCGCTTTCTCGGCCTCGGTCACTGCAGTTTTCAATGCTGCGTCATCCGCCTTCGCTTCAAGTGCTTTGCGGGCTTCGACGGTGACAGCGGCCGCAGCGTCAAATTTTGCTTTCGCGTCGGCCTGCACCGGCGTCTGTTTTTCGACATCGGCCCTGGCTTTCGTCTCGGCCTCTTTCTGCGCCACGACCTCTTTTTCTGCTTCGTCGATCTGCCCCTTCAGCACGACCACTCTTGAATCCAGAACGGATTTGCGGAATTCGGCAGCGGTCAGCACCTTGCGGGCAGTCAAATCTGCCGTCAACGCGGCCAGTTCCCGGTTTTCCTTCGTCGACCAGAGGGACGCCGTGGAGCCCCCGAGCACGAATACGGCGCGTTCTGCAACGGGATGAAAGTCGACAGAAGTGACATCGCCGGGCAGATCAAATCGGGTAACCTGAGTCCCGTCGTCTGACTTCCAGACCTGTGCTGTTTTTGTGCCGGCGATCGTCAGCCACTGTGGCCCACGTCCGGCGAGGCGAGTTACGGGACCGGCATCAGATTTCACTTCACTGGTCACGGTGACAACGCCGGTATCTGCTGCGATCGTCATGAGTCGCACTGTCCCGTCGGCGAGGAGTGCCGCGACGCGACCACCTGTGAGTTCGGCTGTCAGAGCACTGACGGCAGCCGGCAATGGCTCTGAGCTGTGCACTTTCTGGAGATCTCCTCCGCGAACGACCGTAATGCGCTGATCCGCGGTGGCCACCAGCAACCATTTGGGCTCGGAAGCAAACGAAGTGACCGCAGTGATGCCCTGACCATCTGTGGCCACAATGCCGCGTTCCGCTCCGGTCATCGCATTCACAACGATCAGGCCACGGGCTGCTGAGGTCAGCAGAACTTCGGAACCATCGGCCGTGGCGTCCCATGACTGCAGATCCGCCGGAATGGCCCAGGCGCCGTCAAGACGCGTCGCATCGCGATTCCACAGCTTGACGTTGCGATAGCCGGAAGTGGCAATCACGGGTTCGCTGGGATGGAAGGCAATCGCATGCACAAAGTCATGATGGGCAGCGCCAGCCACACCTTTCGTGGCGGACGAGACAATTGCCGGATCGACGAGAGTTGCTGGCTGATCCTGTCGCGACATGTCATAAACAGTCACATGATTGGCGCGACCGGCCGCAATGAATCTGCCGGTACTGTCCATATCCAGAGCATAGACGCCCTGGAGTCGTGAGTTGATGGGTTGCCAGTTCATCGCCTTCGCGGTGGCCACGCTGGCCTTTGCCCCTTCCAGAATCCACTGTTTCAGAATCCCGAGTTCCCGAGCGGTCAGCGGTTTGGCCTGGCGATCGTTGGGCATAGGTGGCATCACAGGTTCTGCGCCGCGACGTGACAGCGTGTAAAGCAGGCTTTCCTCGGGCTTTCCGGGGACAACCACCGCGCTGCTGCCTTCACTTTTCAGCATCGCCTCCGGAGATTCGAGAATCACACTGCCTTCACTGGTGGTGACGTTATGACAGGCCACACAGTTTGCCTGCAGGATCGGACGCACGTCCTTTTCAAAGTCGGCCGCACGTCCCAGCGCCGGATCCTCATCAGCAACAGGCTTCAATTCATCGGCGCGAACGACCGTCAGGAGCAGATTCAGCAGCAGCAGAGATTTCAGAAGTCGAACCATTGTGCTCACCGTTTATGTAAATGTGTACCCGATCGTGAGCGGGCTGGTATTGAGGATGGATTGCGTCCCGCTGGACAATTTTCCGGAGCCGTGCAGGTCTCACAGCTGAGTTGCAAGATGGAAGTGCTGCCGAATGCTGTGACGTATCTACTGACGATCACAGCCCGCACACACTGCCGGACTATTCGACGATTTTCACTGCCACAGGGAGATCGGTGGAAGCCGCACGGCCTGCCAGTTCGCCTGTCGCACGAATCACGACATTGGCGAGATCACCCGGAGGTGCATCGGCTGCTGCCGTGACTGTCAAGGTGGCCTCGTTCTGATCCGCAGCCAGTTCCACAGGATCGGATTTCACAGCGGTGATTCCTTCCGGAAGTACAAGTTGCAGCTTCATAGGTCCCGTGAAGTTATTTTTGCGGGTCACAGTCACTTTCGCAGCGACTGACGCCCCGCGTTTGATACTGCCGTTATCCGGAAGTGCACCGGCCAGTTTCGCGGGCGATGCATGGATTCTGACAACGATAGCATCGGAGACCACGCGCACGTTGACGTTGTTGGGTTTTGTCGCCTCCTCCGCTTTCTTCAGAGACTCATCCGCAGCGGCCTTTGCAGCTTTGGCCGTTTCCAGGTCTTTGGCCACCGTTGCCAGCATGGCCTGCGCTGCCTCGACATCCTTCATTCGCTGAACAACACCAGCCTCGGCAGTCGTCTTTTCGCCAGCCTTAACAGCTTCCATCTCTTTGACAGCTGCCACCTGTTTTGCAAGAGCTTCAGCAGCCGTGGCCTGTTGTTCCACGCCAGCCGCCGCGGCCTCCAGACTGTCAGCAGCAGCTTTCAGTGACTGCAGGGCAGCCTGCAGCTGATCCGGCGGAAGATCCGATGCGGCTTTAACAGCAGCGACCTGAGCCTGAGCTTTTGTCACCGCCTGAAGTGCCACCACCTGTTCGGCAACGGCCTTGTTGTAAGTATCGCGGAGTTGTTGTTGCTGCGTGGTATATGCGGCAAGTTCCTCACCCAGTTTCTTCACCTGCTCGGTGAGCTCCACCACCTTTTTCTGCTGTTCGGCAAGAGCCGTTTCTGCAGCGGTGACTCGAGTTTGTCCGGCAGTCAACGCGGCCTCAGCCTCGGTAACTCGGGCTTTGGCCCGCTCAGCAAGCCACGGATTGCGACGATAAGGAACGGCAGACGTTCCCTGTAACAGCAGAGTGTTGCTGAGAACCGGTGCTTTTTCCTTGAAGTAGATTCGAGCCACGGCACTGTCTTTTCCGGGCTCAATTGCAAAAGCCGGCGCGTCAGTCTCAGCTGGCACATTGTAAAAGCTGAGATCCACCTTGCCGTCGAAGCCATTGCGTTTGACCAGTCGCACGGGGATGAGGAGTTGCTGATCCTGACTGTAATCGGCGGCAGCAATGTCGGTGACGATGGAAAACGGCTGGTCATCTTTCATGACTCCGACTACCAACTGCTCGGCGAGGCGAGCCGTGCGGGGCAACCCGTTCATGGCATCGTGAACCAGCGTAGCCACCGTTGCGCTGCGTTTCAGCTGAGTTTCGGCAGAACCGCTGATTCCCTGAATCTGAATCGGACTCACCTGCTCGGCTGCGTCAGCGGCGGCCGTCAGCACCAGTTTGGCGACGTTCTGCCCGGCACCAATGACTGAGGGCCGACAGGAGATCCCGGCTGGCAGGGACTCACCATGAACCTCGATTGCTTCGTTGTGCCCATCCCGACGGTAGGCATAAACGGTCAACTCGTAAGTTCCACCCTTTCGCAGACTCACGGCGCCACTGGTCGCCGGCGCTTTGCCATCTGCCGAGGGGAACGCATCAAAGACAACCAGTGAAAAATCGGGCGTCGGCTTTCGAATCGACAGGCGATACTGCAACCGGGCGTCTCCGCGTGCATCGTTGTAACGATCTCGCAGCCGAACACGGTACGAACCATCTTCCGGAACATCGAGTCGGAACGAAGGATCATCACTGAGCGTGGGCAAATCAGCACCGCCGGGATTTTGTCGGTCGTCATCTTCTGTGGCCACGCGAGCGTAGGTCACCGTTCCATCAGCAGCCGTATTGATTTTTTCCACCATCAACAACGGGTCGGCGATGGAACCCAGACGCTGTGCGTACAGCTCCAGAACCCACGCCTCGCCTTTTTTCGCGTCGAAACGATAGACATCTTCGTCACTCCGCTCGGCGAATGCACCTCCAACATCCGCTGGCAGCGTCAGCGTCTGTTCGGCGGCATTGGCAACCTCAGCAACAGGTGGAGTGATCGTTGTGCCGAAACGCAGCACGTTGCCGTCCACGCCATTCCACCAGAACGATTCCGCGAACGCTGCTGTCGCCCCCGCCCCAATCGGACGAACTCCGTTTGCCGGATTCACGGTGACGTTGCGTTGGTAGACCGTCTGTCCGGCGAGTTTCATTTCCGTCGGCTGGCCGTCCGGCAGGTGTCGCCCATAGAGTGTCACCTCTGTCGGGGAATCCCGGCTGACGAAAGCAGGTGTGACGTAATCCACGAGGGCGCGTGAGTCGAGGACGAGTCGGTAAACAAACTGATCGCCGCCGCTGTAAACCGCGTCCTGCACCCGCAAGACGTATTCCTCGTCGGCCGCGGCAGTGATGACGAGATCAGCCTCCTGAGAGAAGATTCGCCGCGATTCCGCAACTCGACGCCCTGCTGCATTGAACAACTGCAGCAACGGCTGCATCGGTGAATCCAGCCTTGCCGCTTCCGACCGAACGACCAGTGTCTGCCCGGCTTTGAGCGGAATACGAAAGAAATCCACGTCAGTGGCACCGTTCGCGCGGGCGTTGATAACGGAACCGAGGTTCACGGCGGTCGCCTGCGCAGCGATGTTGTTGGGCTCTGCTTCTGCGATTTCAGGCAGTGAATCCACCCTGAACAGACGTGGATTACTGATTCCAAATAAGCCACGGACTCGAGCATCATAGAGCCCCGGAGGAACATCGGCGGCTACGCTGACGGAAAATGTATTCGGGACTGGATTTCCATTCGCATCCGCTTTAGGAACCGCCGAGATCCCGGGATGGCTGAACGTCATCTGATCCAACTCATCCAGATCCGCTCCACCTCCGACAGTCACATCGACAGATGTGCCAATGCCGGCCCCGGGTGGAAATACGGACGTGATGCGAGTCTGTGGCAGCTGTGCCTGCACGGCACTGCAGAGGCACAGACAAGCGAGAGTTCGGAGAAAACGGGATCCGGTCATGAGGCAGGTTCCGGAGAAGTTAAATAAACGGGGCATTTTTAAGCAGGAACTACGGGGCAGGAAGCCAAAAGCAGACCGCGCAGCGATAGGGAACATAATCTGTGGAAAGCTCGGGGCTGGTGAAAGCTTACGAACGGCAACAGGAGGCGGTACTTCACATACACCAGACGAAATGCGTGTTTGTCAGGATTACGAATGCAGACACTGCTTATGTCTGTTGATCCCTGCACGACTCGAGACCAACTCCTGTCAGTTCGGAAGTGTTGACGTACGCCTGAGTAGATACGGAAGGAGCACAGCCTGCAGTATCAGAGCCCCGTTGCGGAGACTGTGACGCCTGTCAAAAAACGCATTCACCAGAATCTGACGGCGAGTGCGCCAGCCATCCGTAGATGGCCGCTGCACTCCATAGCCCGCTGATCCCATCAGTGATTGAACTGAAACTCCTTAGTGTTGATCAGAGCCCAGACAATATCCTCAAATCCCCGCCGAGGATTTTCGGTGTGACGCTTGAGGTAGCTGACGGCGACTTCCAGTTCATCTGCAGCGGGTTCACGTGAGAAGACCCAGCGGTAAATCTCACGAACTTTGTCCTCTGTAGAGCGACTTGTGTCGGCGGCCAGCTTTGCTGTTCGAGCTCCATCGCGAGCAATCTTATCCTGAATTTCGCGTCCATTCAGCAAATGGAGACTCTGGGCCAGATTGGCATCCGTACTCCGCTCACACTCACAGGCCGTGTCACCTTTCGGCTGTCCGAAGACCTGCAGAAAGTAGGTGGCATTGGATGCATCGGCCAGCTGCATTGCTCGCGTGCCGGCGGGCATTCCGCCAAAGTTTTCGCTGGTCTCTGTGACCTGGTGGAACGCGTCGTACAGGACTTCAGCGCTGAGACGCCGAGGATAGTAGCGAGAGAAATTCTGCTTATCGCTGGCATTGTAATCGTTCGGGAGTGCGCTGAGCTGGTACGTCCGGCTTCTGCAGATCGTGCGGACCAGTTCTTTCAGATCGTACCCCGAGGCAATGAAATGCTGAGCGAGGCCGTCGAGCAGTTCCGGATTGGCAGGCGGGTTGGTCGCACGCATATCATCTTCCGGCTCGACGATCCCACGGCTGAAGAAATGCTTCCAGTAGCGATTGACGAGCGACTTGGCGAAGAAGGGGTTCTCAGGGTTGGTCATCCAGTCGGCCAGCCGCACGCGTGGATCCTGATCGGCTGCCACGTCATAAGCCGGAGCACCGAGACCGGTAGGCTTGATCGCCTTGCCGGAGCGGGGGTTTGTGGATGCGGCAACGCCTTCGTTATGGAACACGCGCCGATCGCGCATGTTGCCACTGGCATTCGGAATCGCCTTCTTGCCGACTCGACTGTAGAAGGCGGCCATCCCGTAGTAATCATCCTGGCTCCATTTTTCAAACGGGTGGTGGTGACATCGTGCGCATTGAATGCGAAGCCCAAGAAACAGCTGTGCTGTGTCTTCGACCTGCTCTTCGACGCTGTCGACATCGCGGTACCATGTGACCGCGGGGTTGATTTGCGGATCACCGCTGGCAGTCACAATATCACGAACAAACTGATCATAAGGCTTGTTGTCGTAGATCTGATCCCAGATCCAGCGGTGAAACAGGAGCGTTCCGGGCCCGTCTTCTCCACCTTCTCTGCGGTTGCGGAGCACGAAATTCCACTTATTGGCGAAATGGTCAGCGTAGGCCGTGCTGTCCAGCAGGCGATCAATGTACCGATCCCGCTTGTCGGGTGTGGTATCCGCCAGAAACTCACGCACTTCAGCTTCTGACGGCAGTACGCCGGAAATGTCCAGCGAGACGCGTCGGAGGAAGGTGGCGTCATCGCAAACATCGGAAGCCGGGATACCCAGCTGACGCAACTTACCAAACACAGCGGTGTCGACTACGTTGACGGCCTGTGGCATGGCGGACGTATCAGCTCCGAGCGGAATGGTCGCTCGGAATGTTGCCACCTGCCCCTGATAACGTGCCATGATGGCCACTTCACCGGACAGATCGAGGGTGCTGACGAGCCCCGTCACGGAAGACTCTGCCAGTTCTGCCTCGTTTGGTTCGAAGAGTGCCATTCTGGTGACATCTTCTGCAGAGCCATCGCTGTAGGTGGCAAGTACGGCAATCTGCTGCTTTGAATTGCGGGCCAGTGTTTGCGTTTCGGGCACGCAACGGATGGAAACCACAGACGGGTCCGACTCGGCACCGTAGGGCATTCCCTGTTCGATCCACTGCACCAGCAGATTGTACTCATAACTGCCGGGTTCCATGCGTTTTCCACCACCATGGGGACTTTGGCCAACCGCTTTTTTCAGCAGTAGACTTTCCTCGGGCATCCCCGGAAAAATCCGGCGTCCACGCGATTCCTTACGCAGGAATTCAAAGTCGTCTTCGGGATAGAAGCCCAGCAATGACAAGCGGAACCCGTTCTGCCCGCCGGACTTGCCGTGACAACCGCCGCCGTTACACCCGAGTTTTGTGAAGATGGGAACAACCTGATTGCGGAAATTGATCGGCAGGGGATTTGCAAATCCGCTGACTGAAACCTGCAGGACGGCAGCATGCTCCCCCAGAGTTGCGGTGACCTGAACCGGGCCATCTCCAACCGGAATGGCCATACCGGTGGAATCCACTGCGAGGACCGCGGGATCCGACACCGACCATGCCGCCTCACGCGTCACATCCCGCGCGGAACCATCGTCACTGATTGCGGTCACGATGAGTTGCTGGCGAGCATCACGACTGCGAATCGCAATCTTTCCCTCGGACGCGGGACCGATTTCCAGTCGGGTCACTGCGGCGTCAGCAGTCAGGAGACTGCAGAGCAACAGTGCCGGAACTGCACACAAACGAGCGAACATCATGAGATCACTCCTGCCTGGAGGGCTGAGCCGACATCATGTCGGCGCTTCGGTTGGTAACGTTCAGACAGCGGACGCGATGGTCTGCCAGAGGGTTGATCAGGGATCTGAACGGTTGGAATACTGTGCAGACTATTTGCTGGGGCGCAGGAGTCAAGTGCTGAATCCCAGTTCTGTGGGGGTGCTCTGTTGCATTTCAGAAACAGGTCAATTTTCTGTTGACAAACTGAAAAAACTCTGTGAGGGCAAATTCCCCCATCGCGGAGACCGTGTTTTGACAGCAATTCCGAGTCGGTTTGGCAGATGGACAGACAGAACAAGGTTTAAGACCTTCTGGTCTTCTGGTCGGTTTCAGGCTGCGGTGTCGAGATTTCTCTGTTTAGAGAAGTAAAAAAGCGAGATTAGACGGAACGTGGCAGCGTGCAGGGCAGGGGGATCGCGATGGAAAACACATCAGCGGCTGTCGAAATTTTCCAGCCTGTCCGTCGCGAATCACGCCGCTGCCGTTGCATTTGTGGGCCTGCGCTCGCGACAATAAACCCAGCGAACAGATTTCCGGTGAAATGCGATCGGTGGGCCGCGGTTGTCTTTGTTGATGACCCGCCCTGACCGTGGCAAGTCAGCTCCGGAGTCAGCTTCGTCCCTGCCCCATATCGCCCTGCAGCCAGCAACATTCAGAATTGCTACTGCAACAGTCTCACCTCTGCGAAGGCGGTTCAACATGCTGCGTTCCTGTTTTACAGCCCTTCGGCATACCGTTCGTGGCGCCGTCACATTGCGACCGTTTGCCGCTGTGATGTTTATGTTTGCCCACGGCCTGTTTTTCGTCCTGACAACGACAGCGGGATCTGCCGCACAACCGCCAGCCGAAGCCACCCAACCGGAAACCCCGGATGAACCGGTCACACCGGAGCAGGCGGAGTTCGTGCGTACCAAAGTCATTCCAATTCTTGAGTCTCGCTGTCACGAATGCCATGGGGACGCAGCAGAGATTGAAGGCGAATTGCGAGTAACATCACTGGCGGCCTTGCTGGCAGGCGGCGAAAGTGGTCCGGCGGTTGTCCCCGGGGATCCGGATCGCAGCACGCTGATTCAGGCCGTTCGTTACGAGGCGTTTCAGATGCCTCCCCGAAACAAGTTGCCTGATGAAGAGATTGAGATCCTGGTAAAGTGGGTCCGCGACGGGGCGCCCTGGCCGGGAGACGAGGCTCCATCTGTCGTACCCGTGAAAAAATCCGAGTTCCCGTTGCAGCAACGAGTCGCCTCGCACTGGGCGTGGAAGAAAATTGAGCGCCCGCCGGTCCCAACGGTGAAGGATGCTGACTGGCCGAGGTCAGACAGCGACCGATTTCTGCTGTCAAAGCTGGAATCGCAGGGACTTTCACCGGCACCGGATGCTGACCGCAGGGTGTTGCTGCGTCGTATTTGTTTTGACCTGACCGGGCTACCACCTTCGCTGGAACAGCAGCAGTCGTTTTACAACGACTCAGCACCGACGTCAGTGGCTGCCGAAAAGCTGATTGATCAGTTGCTCAATTCGCCTCAGTTTGGCGAGCGGTGGGGGCGACACTGGCTGGATCTTGTTCGCTATGCCGAAACACTTGGGCATGAATTCGACTTTCCACTGCCACACGCGTGGCGTTATCGGGACTACGTGATTCGTTCACTGAACGCCGACATTCCGTACGACCAGTTTGTCCGTGAGCACATTGCGGGGGATCTGCTGCAGCAGCCTCGAACGCA
>JBDKIW010000190.1:0-12666 GCA_039796955.1 Planctomycetota bacterium | reverse complement strand
ACCTGATTGCACTTGGCGGCAATTGCGGCACAACAGAAACGATGTTTCAGCAGGCCGTCGAATGGCTGTCACACGCCACAGATACCCCAGGAACAGCCGTGCTGAGCAGAACATTTCGCACCTCCCCGGTTGGTGCTGCTGCAGGCGACGCATTTCTCAATGCCGCGGCCATCGTGGAAAGTGAACTGCCAGCGATTGAATTTCTCAGAATGCTTCAGGACGTGGAAAACCGCCTGGGGCGAACGCGGGCCGTGCGGTGGGGACCGCGCACACTTGATCTGGACCTGCTCCTCGCGGGGTCACAAGTCATCGACTCGCACGAACTTCTGCTGCCCCACCCGGCGTTGTGGTACCGCACGTTTGTGCTGTCCTCTGCCGTTGAGATCGCAGGGGCATGGCAGCACCCTCTTTTCAATGAAACGCTGCAGTCGCTCTGGTCACGTCTGCAGCAGCGTCCGCTTCACGTCTCACTGCAGCTCAGTGCGACGTTGCCGCCGGACACGCTGTCGCTGAGCCTGCTGCAACAAACTCTGCACAGCGAAACCTCCGACGTGACCTGGACACAGCAGGCCGCCGATTCGGATTTTGCGCAAGTCATGCTGTGGCCGGCCAGCTCGCTGCAGCCGCCCTATTCGTATGCCGTTCCCCAGCACCGCACGCGCACGATTTCACTGTTTGTTCAGGATCATGCTGACGCGCTGGTCCAGTTGCAGCAGCTGCGGACGGCCCTCTGCGGCTGACTGATCCTGATCCCGGGAACCAGGGTAACGGTGTAACTATGCCCCTGATCCAGTACACCTGAAGTACAGGACTCCCTGATATAATCAGCGATGGTTTCAGATCAGAGTCAGACGATGCTGACTGAGCCGTTGTGCACCGGTCTCAGTAATCAGGTAGTTGTGTTCCAGGCGGATACCTCCGCAGCCTTCGATATAACAGCCGGGTTCCAGAGTAATCACATCACCGGCAACAAGAGTGTCGGTGCTTTCGGAGACGAGGATGGGTGGTTCCGGATGCTCCATTCCCAGTCCGTGTCCGGCATGGTGAGCCAGCGGCCCGTAACCGCGGGATTCCAGCACCTGTGACGCGGTTTGCCAGAGTGAGCGGCAAGCCACGCCGGCCCGCAGCTGGGACTCAGCCGCCTGCAGCGCCTGCAGACAGGCCTGAAATTGCTCGGTCGCCTGAGCCGAAGGGGGACCCACAGAAATCGTGTTCGTGAAGTCGGACCGATACCCATGCAGGATCACGCTGTAATCCAGAATGAACAGGTCGCCTTCACGCAGCTGGTACGAGGTTGGCAGCCCGCCGGCTTTGGGGAGCTGCGAGTGGGTGGCCCGAAAGTCACCATAGACGATACAGGGCATGCCGGCGGCCTGTTGAGCGGCCTGCTGCACGGCCAGATAGACATCAAATTCCGTAACCCCCGGTGCGATCACTTCCAGAGCACGCTGGTGACCGGCGGCTCCGGCCTGCATGCATCGCTGCAGCAATTCCACCTCGTCGGAATGCTTGCTGCGACGCAGTGATCTCAGCACGTCACCCAGTGTCGTCGGATCTGCGTCGTCGTCTTCGGAAAACTGCCACGCGGCATCTTCAGCCACCATGGCCGCCATCATTTCAGACAATCCCTCTGGTTCAATCAGCCCAATGTGTCCACCCCAGAGAGGGCGAGCTTCGGCGAGCGCCTGCGTGAGCGCCTGATCGCGACCGGTCACAGACTTGCGGTGCGTGTACCAGGGCACACAGACTTCATCGTCCACAAACGCCGGGGCTGAGGCGGAGCGTTTGGTGAAATTGTCTGACAGCAGAACGGCACGGCCGGCACGAGTCAACAGCAGCAGCGCCCGCTGATCCGCAGAGAAGCTGATGGGATTGACTCGAAAATTGCAGAGATACTGCACATGCCGCGGATCGCCCACCAGCAACCATTCAATCTCTTCCGGAATTCGGCTCCACAGCATCTGGCGTCGTTGGCGGCATCCCTGTTCGGTCAGCATAAGCGTTGAATCCTGCGAGCGGTAAAACGAAGCGTGCACCGGCACGGCGGCGAAAGATGACTATGTTTCTGCAGAGTATCAGAAGCCGGGAACGGTTCCAGGGGGAAAGATCAGACACAGAAAAATTCCGGGACCAGCGAAATCCGGTCTCGAGTTGTCGTTTTCTGGCGGAATCCCGGATGAAGTGCCGCCGCGGATGCGGTACACTACAGGAGAGCGAATGGTTTCAGCCTGAGTGACCTTTCAGCAGTCGGTGGTGAAATGAATCTTCCGCGTCTGATGATCTGCGTGGCCCTTGTCGGTCTGTCCTGCGTCCACACGCCCCTGCGTGCCCAGACAATTGACTTCAATAAAGTCATTCGACCAATCCTGTCCAATCGGTGCCTTGCCTGCCATGGACCGGACAGCGGCCATCGTGAAGCGGGACTGCGACTGGATGAACGCACCGCCGCCACAACGGTTCTGGAATCCGGCCATGCCGCCATTCAACCGGGCGACCCCGATGCCAGCGAAATGATCCGTCGAGTGCTCAGCCAGGACGCGGACATTCGCATGCCTCCCCCGGAATTCGGCAAACCGCTGACCGAAGCCGAGATCCAACTGCTGCAGCAATGGATTCGTGAGGGAGCCCAATTCGCCACTCACTGGTCCTACGTTCCGCCCGTGCGACCGGAAGTTCCGGCCGTCTCAAAGAACGACGCTGCCTGGGTCCGCTCACCCGTGGATGCCTTCGCTGTTCAGCAAATGCGGGCTCACCAACTGCAGCCGGCACCACATGCGGATGCATACACTCTTGTCCGCCGTATCTTTCTCGACCTGATCGGACTGCCACCGACCCTCGAAGAGGGAACAGACTGGGCAGCGCGTTTGCAGGCCGCCGGCGAGCAGGGAACCCCGGCCCACGAACAGGTCTGGGCCGAACTGGCCGAACATCTGCTGCATCGTCCGGAATTTGGCGAGCACTGGGCGCGCAAGTGGCTGGACGTCGCCCGCTACGCGGACTCCGCCGGCTATGCCGATGACCCCGCGCGCACGATCTGGCCCTGGCGTGACTGGGTGATTCGCGCCATCAACCAGGGCATGCCCTTTGACCAGTTCACGGTAGAACAGCTGGCCGGAGATCTGCTGCCCAACCCCACAGAAGACCAGATCATCGCGACAGCCTTCCATCGCAACACGATGACCAATAACGAAGGCGGAACCCAGGATGAAGAGTTTCGCAACGTTGCGGTCGTGGACCGCGTCAACACCACCATGGCCGTCTGGATGGGCACCACCATGGCCTGTGCTCAATGCCACAATCACAAGTACGATCCGCTTTCACAGGAAGAATACTTCCAGCTGTTCGCCATTCTGAACAACACAGAAGACGCCGATCGCGGAGATGACTCGCCACGCCTGCCGCTGTTCACCACCGAACAAAAACAACGCCGGGAATTTCTGGCCAAACGTCTGGCTGAACTGAACGGCCTGATGGCAACGCCCACCCCGGCCATCACCGCTTCACAGGCCGCCTGGGAAGTTCGCCTGAAAACACAGCCCGACTGGAAGACGGTCACGCCTCAGGAAATCCGGCGTGCAGGCGGTGGAGCAGCCGAAATCGTGGCCGACGGAACCCTCTTCGTTCCGACCGCCACCGACCGCGACGTCTACACCATCGACATTCCCATGCAGCAATTGACGGCGCCGGGCAACACAACACTCGAGTCAGTCGCCGCATTGCAACTCGAAACAATTCCCTCGGAAAAACTACCGGGCCAGGGTGCCGGTCATGGCGGTGGAAACTTTGTGATTACCGAGCTGAAGGCGCAGTGGATTCCTCAGGACAACACGGCGCCCTCCGCCCGCTTTATTCGCGTGCAGATCCCCGGCAACGACCGCATCCTCTCGCTGGCCGAAGTCCAGGTGCTGTCCGGCGGAATCAACGTGGCACCCACAGGCAAAGCCACACAGAGCTCCACGGATTTCGCTGGGCCAGCCGAATACGCCATCGATGGAAACACCGACGGCGACTTCCTGAAGAAATCCGTCACGCACACTGCCATTTCCACCGATCCCTGGTGGGAACTGGATCTGGGTCAGGAGACCCCCATCGATCGTATCGTCCTATGGAATCGCACCGGAAACGGAATCCATACGCGACTCGCCAACTTCCGTATTTCACTGCTGAACGCCAACCGTGACGATGTGCAGGTGATGACCGTTGTCGACCCGCCCAATCCGTCTGGTGAATATGCGGCCAGTGGCATCACCGACGTCACCTTCTCTGCCGCAGCGGCCGATTTCCAGCAGGACGGCTTTCCAGCCGCAGAAGTGATTGATGGTCGGACCGAAACAGAAAACGGCTGGGCTGTCGGTGGACGCGGCACCCAGTCACACGCCCTGACGCTCGTTCCTCGAAATCTACCAGATGCGGCGAAAGGCGGAACACTCCGTCTGATCATCGAACAGAACTCGCCCTACGCAAATCATCTGCTGGGACAGTTCCGCATCCGCGTCACGGACCAGGCGGGCGCCATTGAACGCGCAGGAACGCCCACCGCCGTGCTGGCCGCGATTGATCTGCCGGCAGACCAGCGCAGCCCGGAACAGCAGCAGTTGCTGGCTGATCACTATCGTTCGCAGCTGGCTCCCGAATTGGCTGAGGCCCGCAGGGAACTGCAGGAACTGAACAAAGAGCTGCAGGACATGAAACCCGAAGCCTCCGTGCTGGTCATGAAGGAACTACCGGCGGCTCAACGCAGAAAAACACTGTTCCAGTTCCGTGGAAATTACCTCGACCGTGGTCACGAAGTGCATGAAGGTATTCCCGCCGTCTTCTCGCCACCGCAAAGCGCCGAACCGTGGAATCGACTCAGCTTCGCCCGCTGGCTGGTCAGTGACTCCAATCCCCTGACGGCGCGTGTCGTCGTGAACCGCTACTGGGAAGATCTGTTTGGACGCGGCCTTGTGGCCACCAGCGAAGAGTTCGGGTCTCAGGGCGAACTCCCGACACACCCGGAACTGCTGGATTGGCTGGCACGCGATCTGATCGAATCCGGCTGGAACACCCGGGCACTGCTGAAAAGTCTCGTCACCAGCGCAGTCTACCGGCAGTCAGCGAAAGTCACTCCGGAAAACGCAGCGCTCGATCCGGACAACCGCTGGCTTGCACGTGGCCCTCGCGTACGACTCAGCTCTGAAATGGTTCGCGATCAGGCATTGGCTGTTGCCGGTCTGCTGAGCAAAAAAATGTACGGCCCCCCCGTCAAACCACCGCAACCCAGCCTCGGCCTGTCCGCCGCATTCGGCAGCTCCACAGACTGGCAAACCAGCAGCGGAGAAGATCGCTACCGACGTGCCATCTACACTACATGGCGCCGCAGCAATCCCTATCCGTCGATGGCCACGTTCGACGCGCCGAATCGTGAAGTCTGCACGCTGAAACGTAATCGCACAAACACCCCGCTGCAGGCCCTCGTCACACTCAACGACCCGGTCTACGTCGAAGCCTCACAGGGCTTCGCCCGACGCCTGCTGGCTCAGTCGGGAACTGCCGCGGACCAGTTGCGATTCGGATTCCAGCAGGCACTGCTGCGTGATCCATCGGATGCCGAACTGACCGCCTTGCTGGCGCTGCTGGAAGAGACTCGTGCGACATACACGCAGGATTCCGCTGCTGCCACCGCACTGGCCACAGATCCTCTGGGCCCGCTGCCCGACGGCATCAAACCCGAAGACGCGGCTGCCATGACCGTGGTCAGCAGTGTGATTCTGAATCTGGATGAAATGCTGATGAAACGTTAAGTCAGAATGCGGGTCAGAAAAGGGGTCAGGAACCAATAGCCAAATGGCCCGGAGGGTGCTCCGCACTATTGGTTCCTGACCCCTTTTCTGACCCACGAACCAATAGCCAAATGGCCCGAAGGGTGCTTCGCACTATTGGTTCCTGACCCCTTTTCTGACCCACGAACCAATAGCCAAATGGCCCGGAGGGTGCTCCGCACTATTCGTTCCTGCCCCCTTTTCTGACCCACGAATCAATAGCCAAATGGCCCGACGGTCGCTTCGCACTGTTGGTTCCTGACCCCTTTTCTGACCGACGGCACGGCTATTCAGGAAAAGAGGAAAAGCAAAGAGGGCGAAGACTCTGCCAGATCACCGAAAATACTCAGTGATCCAGCGGAATCAACGCCCTCTCAAAGCTTCCCTGCCCGGCATGGTCAGCGTCAGTTCATGACCGCCCGTGTATCCTCCTGGAGATCAGTCACAGTAACGACGGCCATGGTGACGGCCAAAACTGCCACCATACACGGGAACCGAATAGAATCCCGAGTGATAGACGGGAACCGAATACACAGGGTATGGCGAGTACACGGGACCACCAAAGCCGCCATGACCGTACGGTGCCCCGTAATAGCCATGAGAACCGTGGCGGAATGAATCTCGTCCAAAATCCCGACGCCAGAAATCGCCGCGTCCATACGAAGCGCTGAAGCGATCACCGCCGCTGCCGAAGCTGAACGACAGTCCGACACTGGACTGCCGGCGTCCCTGCTGACGGTGGTGGTGGTGGTCATCATCCGCTCGCGATGCCGTACAGGTCGCTGCCATGCTGCTGATCAGAACAATTGCGATCATTACCCTTTTCATTGCCGTTCTCCGTCTTGTTGAAAGCACAGGGGAAAAAGAGGTCCGGCCGATCGAGATGGCGACAGCCGCGGACAGCAATCCTCCAGACATTGCTCCGTGACTGGCAATTTCTGAACGCTGCTGCCACCACCTCCGACCGGGACACTTCCGGATCACTCCGACTCGAATCCTTCCGGGCTCGAATACTCTTCAACAGGAACAACTGCTGTTCCAAACGCATGCTCCCACACAGCAATTCAACCACAAACCATTTCCATCAATAGACTTAAGAAATCTGGATTTCCGCAAGCCGCCAGAAATCAACTGACCCAAACGACATCAAAATGACTGCACGCCGTCATTCATCCGACGACACCTCTGCTGCGGATTTTGCGTCCGGCGGTGTGATGAACGGCAGGTACCGGCACCAGTCCCGGGAACGTCAGCAATAAGACCCGGGTGAGTTCCTTGTATTCTGACGTCGGGTGGTGAGAATTCGGGCAGCGAGTGTGCGGAGTGTTGCCTGCGGACCGGTGACCTTCGTGTCATCAGTGGTCTGCCCGGGAACCAGCCAGGAATTGGATGCGGATTATGGCTTCAGAACTGCCTTCGGATCTTCATTTTGAAACGATGTGTGTTCATGGTGGAGTGCACAAGGATCAGCAGTACAACAGCGTGACGACGCCGATCTATCCCACGTCCACCTTCTACTGGAACTCGCTCGAAAGTCATTCCGGCTACGACTACACGCGTTCGGGCAATCCAACTCGCAAGGCGCTGGAAGAAAACCTGGCAGCTCTGGAAGGCGGCGCCGGCTGCGTCGCGACATCCACAGGCATGTCCGCCGTTCATTGTGCCATGGCCCTGTTTTCACCCGGCGATCACGTGATTGCGCCCGCCGACCTGTACGGCGGAACCTTTCGCCTGTTTGATCGATACCTCAGTGAAAAAGGATTGTCGTTCACGTTTGTGGACATGACGAAGCCGGAACAGATCCAGGCGGCATTTCGTCCGGAAACCCGAGTGATCTGGATTGAAACGCCCAGCAATCCGCTGCTGAAAGTCATTGACATTGCTGCGGTGGTCGCCCTGGCACGGCAGCACAATGTCATGACGATCTGTGACAACACTTTCCTGTCACCATACCTTCAGCGTCCACTGGATTTTGGTGTGGACATTGTCATGCATTCCACGACGAAATACATCAACGGTCATTCGGACGTAGTCGGTGGCTGCGTCATCTCGCGAACGACAGAAACCGCCAAACGTGTTGCCTGGATCTGTAACGCTCTGGGGTTGTCATGCTCCCCGTTTGATGCATGGCTCGTGCTGCGCGGTCTGAAGACGCTGGGTTGCCGGATGGAAGCACAACAGGCATCTGCTCTGGAGATCGCGCGCTTTCTGGAAGCCCATCCGCTGATTGAACGTGTCTATTATCCTGGCCTGGAATCTCATCCCCAGCATCAACTTGCGCGTCAGCAGCAACGGGGCTTTGGGGCCATGCTGGCCTTTGACACTCGGGATGGACGCAGCGTAGCGGAACGCGTCTGCATGAAGACTCGCTTGTTCGATGTCGCCGAGTCGCTCGGTGGTATCGAGTCGCTGATCTCATTCCCGGTCACGATGAGTCACGCCTCCATGACACCGGCTGCCAGGGCTGCCGCCGGGATCACGGAGAAGACCGTGCGAGTCTCGGTGGGGCTGGAGCATTGTGCGGATCTGATTGCGGACCTGCGACAGGCTCTTGACGCCGGAACCAGCACCTGAAGCCCCAACGCATGGTCCCTTAACCGTGGTATTGCGGCCTCAGGATGGCCACACAGCGCTGCATCCACAGATAGTCGCGTTTCGCTCCGTCGAAACGAGCGTGCTCTGCTTTCACCGTCGCATTCGACACGCTGACACCCCTTGACAACAGGCCGGCCCCGAAATTTTCAGCTTGCCACTGCTTCGACAACCCGTGTTCCACCGGGCGGATCGTTATGCGTAAGCACTTGGTTTCAGCCTGTAGCACAAATCGGAAATACCACCAGAAAACCGGCTCAAAGCATCGAAAAAACCGATACATTGGTCCAGCCTAAGCCGCAAGTGTTGCCTGACTGCGTGGTCGCTGCCTCGAATTCCGCGTTTTAGCGTCGAATCCACCGGATTCCGCGTGAAAAATCGCCTGTTACGTCTAGATTTTTCAGCTGGAGTCTGGTGTTGAGTCAGTCGATCGAAGTGTGGTAGAGCAGGCCGTCTGACTGCACTGCCTTCTCGGAGGTATTTCACAGGGGGTCATCGACGAATGCGGTGGGTAAGACGCGGGTGGGGCAAGCGAGATGGATGCTCACGCGACCTGCATCAGAGGCACGCATCGGTTCCGGAGAAAAGGCATGGCGACTTCCGGTTTCTGAGGCAGTAACGTTTTACCTTATGACAAACAGGCGACGGACGGGCAGCGAACGGAACTTTTGTCCTGATGAACTACAGCTGCAAATGTACAGGAAAGCGGGAGCATGTTGTCGGAGACACTGGCCGTGGAATCAGACCTGATAGATCTGTCATGGATCTTCGAAGAGCTCACGTTGCGGCAAGGCGTGCACGCAGATCGTTCGCAGATCCGGCGTGCTGTGGATGAAGCATTGAAGCTGGTGCGCGAGAGTCCTGATTCCTCGTGGCACCGCTGGGTGGTCGAAACAGCTCGCAGTCTGGGCTTCGTCTGTCGCATTGCTGATGTGGAACAGGATGAGTTAGTACGACTGGCGCGAGATGGTGCCATGATCGTGCTGCGGTCTCAGCAAAGCCGTGGCTGGCGCGGAATCACAGAGAGTGACAGTCGGACGGTTCGGCTGTATCAGCCTCGTGGAAAGGCCCCGGTGCAGCGTCTGCGTCCGCGAGCCGCCTGCAGGCAGTTATCAGCGGATGGATTCTCCGGCCTGCAACGCTGTGTGATCATCGAGCCAACCACGGTGAATTCCCACGACGGCTCGCACGACACCGAAGTACATTCCACTCCGATGGGGCGTCTGTTCCAGCTGATGCGAGCGGAGTGGAGTGACCTGCGAGTCGTGGTGATCTTCGCGTTGGTATCAGGTGTACTGAGCATGACCACGCCACTGGCGGTGGAGGCGTTGGTCAGCACCGTGGCCTTCGGTCGTGTGGTACAGCCGGTGCTGGTGTTGTCCCTGATGCTGCTGGCCTTTCTGTTGTTCAAGGCCGCACTGAAGGCGATGCAGACCTGGGTCGTGGAGATTGTGCAGCGACGTTTGTTTGCCCGGCTGGCGGCAGAGTTGTCATGGCGTTTGCCACGAACTCGAATCGATGCCTTCCATGGGGCCTATCCTCCGGAACTGGTCAATCGTTTTTTCGACGTGGTGACTGTGCAGAAAACGGTCGCGGGATTGCTGCTGGACGGCGTCTCGCTGATCCTCAACATGGTGGTCGGGATGACCGTGCTGGCCTTTTACCATCCGTGGTTGCTGGCATTTGACTTCGTCCTGATTCTGTTGATGGCAATTGTGTATCTGCTGGGACGCGGCGCTCTGTATTCCAGTATCCGTGAATCCAAATGCAAATACGCAATGGCCGCCTGGCTGCAGGACCTGGCCCGCTGTCGAAACACGTTTCGTTACGATGGTGCCGCAGAATTTGCACTCGAACGGTCCGACCAGCTGATTTTCAATTATCTGGCGGCACGAACAAAACACTTCAAAGTCCTGATGCGGCAACTGGTGGCCATCCTGCTGATACAGGCCATCGCCAGCACCGGCTTGTTGACGATTGGTGGCTGGCTGGTCATCACCGGACAACTGTCGCTGGGACAACTTGTTGCGGCAGAATTGATTGTTGCCATAGTGGTGGACTCATTCGCCAAAATGAGTAAGCACATGGAAAGCTTCTATGACCTGCTGACTTCTGTGGACAAGATCGGCCACCTGCTTGATCTGGAGGTGGAGCGTGCTGATGGTCTGTTGACCCTGCCCGCGGGCTCCGGATTTCAGGCGCGGAATATCAGTGTTCGCGGGCACCATCTCGCCACGGAACTTCCGCCAATCTCCTTCGACTTCAGGCCGGGCGATCGAGTCGCACTCTCCGACAATGGGTCCGGCGCCGGCAGTCTGGTGCTGGACATTCTGTTTGGCCTTCGGGAACCGGATTCCGGGATGATCAGTCTGAACGGAATTGATCCGCATGACCTGCGTCCTGAGGTTCTGCGGCGACGCGTAGTGATGGTCCGTGACGTCGAATTATTTGACGGAACCATCGCCGAAAATGTGCATCTCGAACGATCAGATGTCTCCATTGCAGACGTCCGCAACGCGCTTGAGGTGGTCGGGTTGATGCCATATGTCCAGGCGCTGCCTGAGGGACTGAACGCACCACTCTCTGCGACGGGCGCTCCGTTGACACCGGGCCAGTGTAGAAGACTGATGGTCGCCAGGGCTATCGCGGGGCGACCTGAGATCATTCTGATCGACGAGGTGCTGGATGGACTTCCTGATGAGCAGTCGGAAGATGTGATTCGACGGATCAATTCCGCAGACCACCCATGGACGATTGTTCTACTGACTTCCCGTCGACATCTGAAAAAACTGATGACGCAGGAACTGTCCATTCCGGCATCCCATGTCGCAGATCAACTTGTGACCTGACACAGAACGCGGGGACTGAGCGTTCCTGAACTCAGGTCGCCAGTCTCAAGGCTACCTGTCCTGAGATTACAACAAAAATGTCTTTTATGTGCAGGTTCGGAACGGGCAGAAGTCGCCGATCTGAACTGCGAAAATTGGTTCAATGAGTCAACTCGCGTGGCTGGGATGTCGCGGAGACGCCCCGATCTCGCACGGAACTGGCAGGAAAGAAATCGCACCGAAAGGTACGGTCTCCAAAGGAGCTTAATGATGTCTGCAGAAACAATTCAGGAACCAACCTCGGGGGAATTCCTGTTCGCAGGTTCACGCAGGCGCTCAAACCTGACCCCCTCCACCGTCAGTGGCGCCATGATGCCATCCCTGCAACTGACGCGTTCCTCACGATTTGCGCGGCGCACGGCGTGGTTGCTGCTGGTCATGCTCGGACTGACCACAATCGTCATGTGTTTTGCGCCGTGGCAGCAGACCGTCACTGGAGCCGGCTATGTGGTCGCCTACGCTCCCCGGGAGCGTCAGCAGGTGCTGGAAGCAACGATTGAAGGACGAATCGTTCGCTGGAATGAAGAATTACTGGAAAACGCCCGCGTGAGTCGCGGGGAGTTTCTTGCTGAAATCCGGGACCTCGACGCGGAATATTCCACGCGTCTGGAAGGCCAGCTGGAAAACACCTCCGTGATGCTGGAAGCAGCCAAAAAAATCGTGGAAGCGACTCAGGGACAGCTCACTGCTTACCGGGAAGTTTCCGTACAGATCACCAGAGCCCAGGACGCCTACGTGCAGGCCGCCATGGAAAAGGTCTCCGCGGCCGAACAGAAGCTCTCACTGGCCTCGGCGGCAATCCCTCAGCTGCAGGCGGCCTTCGAACGCGCTCGAAACCTCTACGAACAACAGAACATCTCTCTGGAAAAATTTCAGGAAGCCGAACGAAAACTGATGGAGTCGCAGGCGAAGGTTCGGGAGGAAACGGCAAATTTCGCGGCGTCCCGATCTGATCTTGAAGGGAAGCAGAATGATCGCCTCGCCTACATCCAGAAAGCCATGGCCGACGTCAGTTACTACGAGGGCGCTCTTGATAAAGCGCGTTCTGAAGTTGCAAAGATGGAAAAGGAGCGACTGGAGATGCAGTCCAAAGTCGCTCGCCAGAGCACGCAGATTGTCCTCGCACCATTCGACGGTTTTCTTGTTGAAATCAGTCCGAATATCGGTACACAACTGGTGAAAAAAGGGGACCCCATCTGCCGTATTGTCCCGGACACGAAAGATCGAGCCGTCCAGATCTGGCTGGATGGCAACGACGCGCCACTGGTGAATCCCGGTGATCACGTCCGTCTGCAGTTTGAAGGCTGGCCGGCCATTCAGTTTGCCGGATGGCCGTCAGTCGCCGTCGGCACCTTCGGTGGCACCGTCGCCTCTGTCGATATGGT
>JBDKIW010000189.1:0-4476 GCA_039796955.1 Planctomycetota bacterium | reverse complement strand
GGAGCGACAGCACCTCCGATGGCAAAAACGCCGGATTTGAGCACGGCCCACAGCTGATCGAGGGCATCTCCAAAGGCTGCCGCCGCCTGTGCGTCTTCCGTGCTCATGACCAGTCCGAGTTCCTGAGCTTCCCGGCGAAACGCCTGTATCCCAGCCGCTCCGCTTTGCATCAGCGGCAGCAGATTGGTGCCGGTTTTCCCGAAGATCTCCATGGCAGCCGCAGTCCGCATGGCAGGATCGCGGATCTTCGAGATGCGATCGGCCAGCTTTTCGAACTGCTGGTCGGGACTGAGGTTTTGCAGGTCAGCGACCGTCAGTCCGAGCGCTGCCAGTGCCTGCGTGGCTCCAGCGGATCCCTCTGCTGCCGAGACGAGGAACTTCTGCATCTTGCGGACGCCGCCTTCGAGCGTCTCGAGGTCTGAGCCGGACAGCTGAGCGGCGTATCCCAACTCCGACAGCGCTTCCACGCTCATGCCGGTCCGCTGACTCATATCATCGAGGCGACTGCCGGCTTCGTTGAAAGCAGCGGCCGCACCCACGATTGGTCCGACAATGGCGGCTCCCAGCCCCATCGTCTTTTTGCCCATGGACTGGACGCTCTCCCCGAACGCCTTCAGACGTCGTTCGGCTGCTCTCAGACCACGAACCAACTTCGTGTCGTCAGCGAACAGTTCGACGAACGCTCGTCCCGCTCGAATTGCCTGTGACGTGGGAGCCATGGTCTGTCAGCCTGAAGGAAGGACGCGATCCACAAAGACGGTTTTCAGCAGCGTGATGTCTGCCATCGGGCGTTGGCTGGGTTCGGTCGGACGTGAGGTTTTTCGCTGGCGGAAGGGGTGAAATTCGTCTGGCTTCACCGGGCCTCCCCGTTTGGGATCCCGATGCAGGTTGACGAGCAGCGCCATGATGGACGCCGTGTGATTCCACTCCTCCCGCTGCCGGGACTCTGCCAGCCAGACCAGTTCCCGCAGCGTCAGCGGCCCGGGAGCGACTCCTGCGATGCCGGCAAGCTGCCAGATGAGTGTCCATGCGTCGACTCGATCGCCGCCCGCATGCGGGCTTCCAGTTCCGGACTGTCCAGTTTCTGATGAGCCGTCTGCAGAGCAATCTCTTCCAGCTGCCGCAGCTTCCGCAGAGCTTTGCGAAGCAATTCCCGCTTCGCACTCGGGAAAAAATCGACCAGTTCCTCCAGCAACGCTGTGGTGGCAGCATCCAGAACGTCTCCTCCGAGCGCTCGCCCGAAGTCCACATCGGAAACACTTTTTTGCTGAGCTTCCGGCTGCACCACAGCAAACAGAATATCGCACAGCAAAATTGGATCAGTAATCAGCCGCTCAATCAGCTGACCATCCACCGCATCCAGCAGATTGATCGAGGTGAGTGAGCGGACGCGGCGGATCACATCAACGTTGAGCACGAGGCTCCAGACGCGGCCAGAAGTGTCAGTAAACGTATGCATGGCACGAGCATTCCTGAATGAGACCAGAAGAAACAGTTAGCCGGAAAAGATCAGCTGACAGTCATCCACGTTGGCGGGGTGGCGGCGTAGGTCGGCTTGGCTGTGACACTGACCTTGATGGCTTCTTCCAGCGGTTCGCTGCGGGTGAAATTGATGATGGCCATCGTGGCCCGCAGGCCCTGAGTGCCGGGTGTGGTGCTGCCACCGTCAAGGACAGCGAATTCCACGGACGTGCTGTTGAGAAATGCATCGCGGATCGCAGCGAAGTCATCGTCTGCTGTGTCCCAGACCATCTCGAATTCCAGCGACGCACTTTTGAGCGTGCCGACGGACGCTCGCCAGCTGCTGCTGCGAGTGGAAACATCCGCTTCACCTGTCTCCAGATTCAGCGTCACGTCGCGGACGTTGGTGACTTCGTTCCAGGTCGGCGATCCGGACGCCGCCGTATTCCGATACAATTTGGCATTCAGCCCGAGCTTGATTCCCATTCTTCATCTCCTCCAGACAGCGGGTGTGCGTGAATCAGGATTCCGTGACAGCTGGAACGATGCTGCCGACGTATCGAAACGTGCCGACATGGACCAACTCGCGGAGCAGTGTCGCAGCGTCGTATCGCAGTGGGTTGCACCGGGACAGGCGATTCAGTCGCATCAGCACTTTGGCAACAATTTCAGTGAAGAAGTTGTCGTGCGGGATTCCGCTGCAGTTCAGCATTCGATCATTGAAAGCCGCACACCCGGAGAGGAGCTCTCGGCCACCCTGCAGCTGAACTCCAGCGCGGACAAAATGCTCAATCAGGATTTTGGTGAGCAGACCGGATTCCGCAGAACTCAATTGATCGGTCGCCACGAGCCTGAAGAGCATCGGGCGTTCGTTGGCTTCGATCAGGTCATGGATGCGACGCACGACGTTGTGAGCCTGACATCCGGACGATGTCGTGCCATTAATGACACAGTCTCGGCTGCAGTTGTCCGTGCATTCCACGAGCAGATTCTTACCTTCGTGCTGGCAAACGACGGCAATTCTCGCTGGAGCACCAAACAACGGGAATGGCCCGGACAGGGAAAAGTTCATCAGGGATCGCCAGCGCGACTGGCGGTCATTTCTGAAACATGCGATCAAATCAAGTGGCTGCCAATCAATCATTTCAAAGCCTGCCTTTCCAGAAGACGGTCAAAGAGAAGGTCGTGTCGATCAAGTCGTCTGCGAAGATCCTCAAGCTCGCTTGCACGTGCAGCCGATGTGGCTTTGATTTCCGCTTTGATGGCACTGACATCGTTGGAGATGGACCATGCCCAGAGCACGGCTCCAACAAACACCACCGATGTCAGAAAACTCAGAAACGAAACAAACCAGCGAGGGATGACGATGTAGCCGTTGCCGTTGCCGTTTCCGCTGTTCTGTAACGTGGATGAAGACATCACTTACCTCACGGAGTTGCGCCAGAGCTTTTCAAGGTTGTCCATTTCCTGGTCGAATGCGGGACGCATGTAGGGTCGCGGTTCGTAAAACATCGAGACGCCGGTTCGATAAACGAGACCACCGTTCTCCAGAAGTTCCGGAACCGGCGGGCTCTGCTGACGCTCGTTGAGAAATGCGGGACCGATGACCACACTGCGGTTGTTGGGTTCGTAGATGAAGTAGATGTGCTGTTTGAGTAAACCTGTGTGACTGCTGGGTGGCTGTCCAGGCTTTGAGCTGGCTTTTCGTCTTCGAATACTGCTGCGAGCCGCGGTGCGTACAAAAGCCCCAAACCGAGACAGGCGTGTTCTTGTGGCTTTATCCACCGCAGAAGTCACTCTTCTGCGGTCGAAGAAGAATCCCTTTGCCTGCTTGACCTTCATGTTGATCATGAAACGACTCGGTACGTGGCCGTCAGGACGCTGGTGAATTGACGAAACTTTTCCATATGGTCGGGTGCATAGAGTGCAGTGACTTCAGACTTGATCCAATGCACCTGTGGCAGTCCATCGAGTTGTCGATGAGTGCGTGTATGCTCAAGAATCTCCTCCACCAGGGACGTGAGCAGATCCAGTTCTGGATTGGTGCCGAGGGCATACTTCTTCTGGATCGCGATGTCGACGGCCAGATCCGTCTGGCTGCGACTGCGATCGACGCTGCTGAGCACCGCAGAACGCGGCACGACCGTCACACGCAGCGTCTGCATCTCTGCCAGCTTGTACTGTGGCAGATAAGTTCGCACGGCAGTGAATGGCATGCTGAACGTCGCTGAATTCAGCGATCCGACCACAGCCTCCGTGATGGCCACAACGACGGACATTCGTATTACTCCGTGCCGACATGTTTGGTCTCGATCCGAAACGTCCGGCGATACGGATCAGAGTACCGCCAGCCCATGACCTCGAAAATCAGTACACTGGTGCCCTGCGTTTCCCGGACCTGATCGCCTTCATCCGGCAGCGTGGAACTGCCATCAAGTACCAGATCTGCCACCGAGATCAGAAAATCCCGATCCGTGAATTCCGTGCGGACGACCTGCCCGTCATCGGTTTCGTATTCCGTTCGGCCGACCGTGGCTTTGACCACGGCCGTGATGAGTCCGCGAGCGTACGTCACGTCGCGGGTCATATGCTTCGAACGCTGGCTCTCCAGCCAGGCGGAACCTTTGTCGAGCAGGTCGCCCACAACCGCGAACTCCTCACTGGCTCAGACGAATGCGAACGGTCGTGTCCGTCGTTGCCGCCGCACGAATAACCTTCCCGAGCGACTTGTTGCCCGTCGCGGTGGCTGTCACCACGTTGTTGGTGTCGTCCCAGTACAGAATGGTGCCGACCGTGAATGCGACGTTGGTCAGCTTGTTGAAATCGAAGACCCCCTCGACGATGAGGGAGCCGAGTTCGCTTGCGGCCAGCGAGCGGGTTGCGACACCGACCAGATCGCCCTGGACAATCACGTCGCCAACGGCAACAGCAGCCGCCGGCGTGTAATCAATCTGACGGCCTTCAGCGACAAAAGTGGACTGTGGCATGGACTATGGTCTCCTGTGTTAAGCAAGG
>JBDKIW010000188.1:0-3159 GCA_039796955.1 Planctomycetota bacterium | reverse complement strand
CGTACTTGCTGCCGGCTCCCTCATTCGTCAGGTGTGTGGCGATCAGGACGAGACCTTTGCCAACAACCGCAGCTTCCACGAACATCTTGAACGCCTGAAGATTCCGCACGAATGGATCGTGCTGCCGGGAGTCGATCACGATCCGCTGCAGACTCTGCTGTCGCTGGGAGATGCGAACTGGACGTTTTATCGAAACGCGTTTGGTCAGATTGGCACAGAGATCCGTAACAGCAGACCTGATATCGAGCTGACATTTCAGGTGCAGGAACAGACTCGTCGGGCGATTGTGGTCAATGCCCCTGCAGATGCCTCAAAACGCCCCGCCGTGATTGTGCTGCACGGTGGCATGGGGAATGCCGCTGCCATGCGGGCCAACTCCGGATTCGATGCGGTGGCCCGGGCCAATGGCTTTATGGTGATCTATGCCGAGGGAACCAGTTTCGGAAATGACCGCCACGCGTGGAACACCGGGTTTCTGATGCGGCGGCTTGTTCAGAATGCAGACGACATCGCCTACTTCGATACCCTCATCGACAGGCTGGTGCAGGACTACGGGGCCGACTCGACTCGTATCTGCATGACCGGAGGTTCCAATGGTGGCATGATGACCTTTGTTTACGCCACAGTACGCCCCGAACGACTGGCCGCCATCGCCCCAGTGGTCGCCTCGATGTTCTCGTTTGAGCAAACGCCGTCAGTGCCACTGCCAATCCTGATCATCAACGGGGCCAAGGACGAGGAAGTCCCCCTGGACGGCGGGATGAGCAACAATCCGCTGGTGCGGCGTGCCCAGGAGGCTCCGTACAAGCCACTTTCAGAGGTCGTGCAGTTCTGGGTCAAGGCCAACCGATCGCAGGAGCCGGCAAACGTCACAACCACCGGAACAGTGACCACAACTCGCTACCCGGCAGGCCCGGATGGCGCGGTCACGGAATTCGTCGTCGACTCAGCAGGCGGACATGGCTGGCCGGGGGCAAAATCGCGGCGGACGGGAAATTCGCCAATTGCAGCCTTCTCCGGGGCGGAACGCGTCTGGCAATTCTTCCGCGATCAGCGCCGCACAAGTCGCTGAGGTGTCCTTGTTGACAGGGATTCCACGCCTGCCGATCATCGCCGGGAATCTGCGTCTGAGCGGCATGCCATGGTGCCACCCCGAAGATCACCGTCTGCCTGTCACCACTCTGCTTCTGTATCGAATCACGTGACAGAATAAAAACGAGCGACCAGCATGACAGTCACGATCAACAGCAGGACCAGATAACTGACCTGGTCTCTCATCGCATCCACAATGGGATCGTCGTGCATCTCACCACGCGACGTTCGAAGCCACACCCTTGCGACCCAGGACAGCACCAGCGGCGGAACGAACCACAGTACCTGCGGTGATTGATAATGAGTCTGCGTTTCCGGAGCATGGATGAAAAAAAACAGGACGGTGACGGCGCACAAAGCCGACCCAACTCCCAACGGCCACAGGACCGCCAGATCACGCGTGCGGTACGCGCGACCTGCAAGCTGCTCGTGCCCGCGACCTTGAATCAGCAGGAGTTCCGTGCAGCGTTTTATCAGCGCGAGACTGAAGAACATAAAGACAGAAAACACCAGCAGCCACGACGAGATGCGAACATCAATCGCCACCGCCCCCGCAAACACTCGCAGGGTGTAGAGCAGGGCGAGCACCACCACATCCAGTATCAGTCGGGATTTGAACACGAGGTTGTACATCAGCGATAGCCCGAGGTAGCTCGCCAGACACGCCGTGAATTTCCAGGAAACTGCCGTCGCGGCAAGTCCACCGGCCACGATCAGCCCTCCGGCAGCCAGTGCGCCAACCGGAATCGAAAGTTCCCCGGCAGCAAACGGCCGAAATCGTTTCCGCGGATGGCTGCGATCACTCTGAAGATCCCAAAGGTCATTCAGCACATATGTCCCCGAGGCCCCAAGGGAGAACGATAAAAAGGCGAATCCGACTCGCCACACCGCCATTGCATCGAAGAAGCTGAACGATGTCAGCAGCGGCACAAGCAACAGCAGATTCTTCAACCACTGATGAATCCTGACAGCACGCCACCAATCGCGGGTTCTGCCACCAGTATGAGCAAACAAGTGCGTCACAGGAGTTGTCGTCAGTTGGCTGAGACGAGTTGTCTGACGACCGACGATGATGGCCGCGGACGCCGCATTCCAAAGAGGCAAATCAGCTCGGCTGTCCCCCGCATACTCAAACTCCGCACCAATCAGTTCCTGCACCCGCTGAAGTTTCCGCGTGCTCTTCAGATTGTCCGTCGTGTCGCTGGCAATGACTTCGGAGAACAGCCCTAGATGCTCGGCAACGCGCGTAGCAATCAGCCGATTGGCTGCTGTCGCCAGCACCAGAGTTCGTCCCTGGTCCCGCTGCTGTTGAAGAAAGCGAAGAAACTTATCGTGGTATGGCAGGGATTCCACACAGAACGGTCCTCGCACTGCACACTCCGCCTTCAAATACGCGCGGCCCTGAGCCAGCCAGACCGGCAGCAGGAACAGCGACGCAGGCTGCCGACGCAGCATCGCCAGCAGAGACTCGTACAGGGTATCGGTCAGCGTCAATGTGCCATCAAGATCCACCACCAGTGCTGGTGGATTCGCTGGCGTGCGTTCGGATTGCGTCATTCAGATGTGTGATCACAGGGCCATGGTTCAGTTCCAGTCGGCTGTCGCATGTCTCTCACCACAACCACAGTCCCGCGCCGAACAGACCGCAGCCTGCACATCGGATGGAGGAAACGGTGGTTTCTGCGCACCGGAAAGTCTCATCGAGCCCCGCAGTATAGCACAGCCGATCAGAAATACTCCTGTCACAGAGTGACTATCCCCGAATTGTGACACGACCTTAACCCGGCCTGAACGCGGCAAATCGTTGCCTTTCGCATTGACGAAATATGCGTCCGGGAATTTTACCCCGCGATATCCCCCCTGCTGACACGAGCCCCCGACGTTCCATCCTCGGCGTTCTGATCAGCGATGGCCCGGAACCCCGATCGGAGACAGATATCACCTGCTGTCACGGTGTCACGAACTGATGCCCCTCAGGTTTGACCGTCAGCACCGGGCAGGGAGACAAACGCACAACTCGTTCGGCGATGCTGCCCATCAGAATGTGCATCAGACCGGAACGACCAT
>JBDKIW010000187.1:0-26538 GCA_039796955.1 Planctomycetota bacterium | reverse complement strand
GATTCGGTCACTGGTTGATTTTCGGGGAGTGGCTGGAGGAGGACTTGACGTGGAGGGGAATGCGATTAAAGTGCTGATAGTGGTGGTTTGTGGGGGAAAGTGGGGAACAATGTGGGTTCTTCAAGGTTTCCCAGCCATCGCTTAGAGTGTTTTCGATGGCTCTCACTGGCACGTTCGACCGGACTCTGGATGACAAGCAGCGTCTTGCAATCCCGCGTCAGTTGAAGGATGGATTTCAGGGGGGCGATTCGGAGGAACTGTATCTCGCCCCGGGAAATGAAGGGTGTCTTTCGCTGTATTCGGTTCAGGGATTCGAAGCGTTTGCGGCAAAGGTGGCCAGTGTTTCGACCGGCCGGGTTGAGGTCAGGAATTTTCACAGATTGTTTTATGGTCAGTCCGAGCGAGTTCAGCTGGATAAGCAGTCGCGGGTACGGATACCGGAGCGTCTGATCAGTTTGGCTGGTTTGCGTCACGATGTTGTGATTATTGGTGTTGGTGATCATGCGGAGATCTGGGACAAGGAACGGTGGGATTCGTTTCTTGCCATGAGTGGCCCGCAGTTCGATAAGATCACTGCCGAGGCGTTGGATTTGTCTTCATCCGGAGGCTGATTCCGTCTCAATCGTTCGTAAGTGTGCGGCAGTTCATGGATGGATTGCTTTAACTCTGCGGCGTGTGGCGTGTTCGATCGAAGTTCATCGAGGAAATTGCCGCGCCTTACCGGGCTTAGCGGAATCTGACGATAGCAGGGATGCGATTCGTCTCCGGGGTGACCGTTCGCGGTCACAGCCGCCTGTTTCCAGTGACCGGCACGGATGCCTGGTTGGAAGCAGGCGGCTGGTCTCCCTGGGGTGTTATTGCCGCTGAATTTTTTGCGTTTTCGTGCTCGCATGCCGCGCGAGTTTCAGCGTTTTGTGTGCCGTGGGGCGATTATGCCCTGCCCTGCCGTTGGCCGTTGATGCGTCGCCGTGATCCGCTGCCGTGATACCGAACCTGAGTTATCGGTGTGAGTGCATGTGTCCGCGGATTTCAATGATCGAAGCGGCCTATTGCACCCTTTTTGATCCGGCAGTCTATCTGCCCTGCCAGTCCGAGGCCTGTGTCGTGCTGTAAGGCTGTCATCGATTGTCTCAGGTCCTGACAGCTCGCCATCGCTTTTCATGGTGAATCTGCGCTGCGATACTGATGACGCTTTGTGAGACAAACCTGTGCGTCAGTGGGAGTCGATCGTGGAACACCCGTTCTCTTTGCCGAGTTTTTCAGGAAGTCTCCTCGCGAGTCTGTTGCTGGTGGGGTGTTTACCAGCGACATGTGCTGTCGGTCAGGATCCCGACGAGTTTCGTCCCGGCCTGCTGGCAGAATTCCGAGCTGGCGATCGCTCGGTGCAGAGGGTTGATGAGCGATTAGCGTTTAGTTGGGAGAGTGGTTCCCCGGATGTGCGAATGGGGGCTGATTTTTCGGCGCGATGGAAGGGTCAGTTGCTGGTTCGTTCTCCCGGTGTGCATCGTTTTTATGTGCAACTCTCGGGCAAACTGGAAATTCGTGCTGGTGGCATGCTGGTGTTTTCCGGACAGGGGCGAGACGTGTTCCTCACTGGTGATCCAGTTGCGCTTTCCGGGGGCGATCTGGAATTTGTGGTGGACTATGAATCCGGTGACGCGGGCAATTCTGGTTTCACTCCGGCGTTTCAGGTCTTCTGGTCGGGCGAGGATTTCACTCTGGAGCCGCTTCCTGCCGACTGCCTGAGCCACGATGTGGATGATACTGAGGCTGAATTCAGTGGTGCCATGGGAGCAAAAGGTCGGTTTGTGACCGACGCTCTGCGTTGTGCTGCCTGCCATACCGGGGTGAGTGACATGCCGGTGATACCTGCTCCGGATTTGAGGAATTCAGTGGGTTGGCTTGCAGACTCGGATTTGCGTGATCGTCTGATGGGGGGGCGTATCAACCATGCGATGCCCGCGTATTCTCTGAACGAGCTGCAAGCGGCGGATATCATTGCTTATCTCCGTTCGGAGTCATCGGCGGTCGTGGCGTCGTCGACGGAAGGTGATGGATCTGTCGAGGATGCGGATGCAGGTGATCGATTGTTACTAACGCTGGGGTGTGCGGCGTGCCATACGGTGCATCCTTCGTTGCCCGCGAGTCAGTCCGCTGTCGAGTACGGGGGGCCTTCGCTCTGCAATCCGGGGACTCGTCGCAGTTCTGCGTGGCTGGATCAGTGGCTTTCGCATCCGGAAAAAATCAATCCGGCGCATCGTATGCCGGTGTTTGAACTGAGTATCGAGGAGCGGCGACAACTGGTGGCTGCTCTGCGGCGAATGGCTGTTGCCAGCGGCGAAAATGCTGGCGATTCGTCGTCTGCGGTGACGGGTGACCGTGAGCGGGGAAAGTTGATTGTGCAGGAATTGCGGTGTGTTTCCTGCCACCAGATGTCGCAATTGCAGGTGCCACCGCGATTGGCTGTTGGTGCACCCGGGAAGGGAGTTGCTGGTGGCAGAAGTTGTCTGGTCGGTCCCGGGGACGTGCGTTTACCGAGGACGGCTATGCAGCCAACATTCAGGACCTCGGACGAAATCGTTGCACAGACAGATGCCTGGTTGCATTCACTGCGAGGGGCGCCTGTGAGTACCGACCGTTTTCACAGAGGCGAAGTCGTGCTGCAGCGGCATGGCTGCGTATCCTGTCATGATCGCGACACCGGTCTGGGTGTGTCACGACATGCGGCAACGATTGAGTCACTGCGTGATGACCTGAAAGGACACAGTCAGCAATTGATTCCTCCGTCCCTGACAGCAGTGGGCGACAGGCTTCGAGATGAAGTACTGGCTGAAGCAGTGTCAGGAAGCCCTTCAATCCGTCGCCTTCCGTGGCTGACTGTGCGGATGCCTCGTTTTTCGCTTTCGGAAGAGGACCGTGAGGCGATTTCATTTCGTTTGATCACTGAGGACAGGATTCCGGACTCGGCTGATTCCGTGCGTGCGGAGCTTTTCGAGCATATGAATCCTCACCATCCGTCACTGGCCTCGCCCGAGGAATTGGTGGCTGGGAATCTGCTGGCTGGAGCTTCGGGCTTCAATTGTATTGCCTGTCACAAAGCGGGCGCGTTCGAGCCGCGCAACGTGGCATTTGGAACACGCGGTTCGGATCTGTTGCTGATGGGAAAACGGTTGCGCTCGCGATATTTCATGCGTTGGATGCGGAATCCGATCCGTGTGTTATCGGGAATTGAAATGCCGGCGATTCGAAAGCCGGTGGATCGACAACCTGAACAGAGTCTGGCGATGCAGATGGCTGTTCTCTGGAGGTCGCTGTCGGATCCCGGATTCGTTCCTCCCACTGTAGCGAGTCGTTATGAGCAGGTCATGGCGGTCAAACAAGGTCGAGGGCCTCGTGTGATTCGTGATGTGTTTCTGTCGGAGGGTGGCCGTTCAGAGGACGCGATTTCACGGGCCTTTGCTGTTGGATTCGGGAACGGACACAGTGTATTGATCGACCTCGATCACGGCGGACTGGTGCGTTGGACTGCGGGCGAATTTGCACGGCAGCGAACCGAGGGGAAAAGCTGGTTCTGGAGCCTGTCCGGCGTCCCGGTTGGAGAATGGAATGCCGCTGAGCCGGAGGTGCAGCTGATCTATGCCGACGGGCGAGATGCGGGGCTCAAGCTGCTTGCTGACGAAGGGAGGGTCGCGGAGCTGCTTTCGTGGACTACGGGGGCAGATTCTGTGGAACTGCGCCTGCGATGGCACTTTGGCGAACCGTCAGCTTCGGGATCAGCGACCGCCGTATCGCCTCATTCTCAAACGACATTGTGGCAGGCCCACGATGAGAATCGAACACTGATCCTGAAGATTCGACTGCAGGAGCTGGCGACCAATACTGAGGGGGCAGGGATCCGTGTCGAGTATACCGTGGAGCAGTGTCCGGAGGGCATGGCTGTGCGATTTCCCTCATGGAGAGACGGTCCGACGGCCGGTCGCATTCCCGGAGAGGTCCTAACGGATCTGCAGCAGTATCCTGATCTCCGAGCGATTTCGTTAAGTAACGGGCAGGTCATCGTACGACGTATGCAGTCGCTGTCGGTTCCGGGAGCGATGGAAGCTGCAGAGATTGCTCCGATTATCAGTGATCGGGCGTTGATTACTGCGGTTCCCGGGTTCCGAGGGACGCGTTCATCGTTGCCGACTGGAATCATGCCGACGGCGATGACCTGGCGAAAGGACGGCCGACTGGCACTGACTTCACTTAAGGGGCAGGTTTGGCTGGTGGATGACCGTGACGGTGATGGTGAGTACGATGCGGCGAGTGTGTTCGCTGAGGGGCTCGCAGCGCCCTATGGAATTCTGGCCGAGGGCAATGACCTTCTGGTTGCACATAAGCCGGAGATTATTCGACTGCGTGATCTGGATGGAGATTCACGTGCCGAGCATTTCGACGTGGTAGCCTCGGGGTGGGGTTACAGTGATGATTACCATGACTGGACGGCGGGGCTGGCACGCGATCCGGAGGGCAATTTGTATGTGGGGCTGGGAAGCGATTACTCACAGAAAGGAAGATCGGAGAGTAAAGATCGCTGGCGGGGCACGGTGCTGAAGGTGGCCCCGGGGGGATTGATTAGTCCGGTTGCGTATTCAATGAGATTCCCCATGGGTCTGGCCTTTGATTCAGAGGGACGATTGTACGCAACAGATAACCAGGGGGTGCAGAATACATTCAATGAGATCAATCATGTGATCGCGGGAAAGCATTATGGAGTGCCATCACGTCATGAGCGCGAACCGATCGACGCTCCGGAAACACCGGCCCTGATGATTCCTCATCCGTGGACGAGGAGTGTCAACAGCATCACGTTTCTGCCGAAGGACTTCGCACTGGGCGCATTTGCGGGCCACGGTATCGGATGCGAATACGATACGCAGTGCCTGATTCGATTCACGATGCAGGAGGTCTCAGGAGTGATGCAGGGGGCCTGTTATCGATTCAGTCGTCTGCCAGCTACAGGTGAGTCGCCGCAGTTCATGGGGCCAATTTCCAGTGCCGTTGGTCCTGATGGATCATTATACATCGGGAGTCTTCGCGACAGTGGCTGGCAGGGAGCCGGAAACACTGGTTGTATTGAGCGGCTGACTCCGGATGGTGACCTGCCCAATGGAATCCGAGAGATCCGAGCGACGAGTTCCGGATTTGATGTGGAGTTTCTGAGGCCTTTGCCGGTGGGTATTTGCGAGCGGCCGGACGACTGGGAGATCCAGTCCTACACGCGTCACTGGACGGGCAGTTATTCGACACCGGACGCGGAACGCCGTCGAGTGCTGATCAACAGCGTCACGCTGAATGCGGATCGGCGAACGGCGACTTTAGGCACAGATCCGCATGTTGCCGGACATTTGTACGAGATACGCGTGGGGGGAACTGCAGCGACATCCGGGGATTACTGGCCATCAGAGGGATTCTATACGATGAAACGCGTTCCACAGCCATGAATGGGCCGTAATTCAGGATTTGGCGGCATCGATGTTGCTGTCGGGAAGTTGCTGTTGCTCCGCAGAAATGGATGCTCGTTCAGCTTCTCCCGGTGTGAGGTCATTGTCGAGCATCATGATTTTTTGCCAGATCTTGCGGCTCAGGCCATTAGTCAGTTGTTCGATGTCATTGACTGACTGCAGAATCACCGTGTCGGACGTACTTTGTGCATACAGTGCACCGAGTTTTCCTATGAGTGACAGCAGTTCGCTGCAGTAGTCGAGATACCGGTTGAGGAGAAACGGTGTCAGCGAGTGTCTGGGCGACGATGGGGTTCTTTGTCCGACGCTGGTCAGAATGAGGCCCGGATCCTTTGTCAGCTGGTGCATATCAATCACGTGGGAGATGGATCGCAGCTCGTGCAGTGCACGCAGAATCCGATGTCGCTTGATTCGCGATTCCAGTGATGTGAGGAAGAAGACGGCGGCCCCGAGCAGGACGATCACATTGAATCCGGCATCCAGTTCTTCGAGTTCAGGTTGCCCCTGAATACGAATGTATCGGAAGGCCCAGGCCCCTGCAGCGAATGCGACGCCGATGATGACCATGACGGCGATACGGATCCATGTGAGTTGTCTGGCGGCCCATTCTGCCCGAATGCGAGTTTCCGCTGCGATGACGAGAACTTCGCGGCAGACGCGTCCAAGGCTGGCGCCGGGGAACCGTTCCTCGATGCGGTTATTGAGTGTTTTCAGGGTCTGGATTGTTTTTTCGGGATCGAGCGATCGGTACACGTGTGCTTTTCTGTGCTGAGCCCGAGGGGCAATGTGGGCCTGACCGTCCAGGCCCGACCTTGAGTCAGGCTGTGTCTGAAAGCGGAGATTTTGCGAAATAGCGCCGGATAGTCAATGAATGCACAATTTGCAAAAAGAATCAATGTCCGGCTTTGTAACAGTCCGATGAAAGAAAGGGGAAAAGTCTGCCATGGCGCGATTGGCGATTATTCCGAACTGATTGGAGTTCGGGATAAGGAACTGGCAGCAGGAGTCGTCTTCGGGGGAAGGCGAACACCCGGCGAATGGGGATTGCTCGTCAGTTGTCCGCAAGGTCAATTGTGCGCGAGGGGGAGTTGCAATGAAGTTCAATCGGCCCTTGGTCATACTTCTCGGGGGGGTACTGGTTGCTTCCGGTGCTGGATGTTCAGCGGCAAGTGCCTTGCTGACTGAAAGTCGTCCCGCGTCGGCTGTCCGTCAGAATTCAGCTGACCGAATGGTGGCGATTGGTCAGGTTTTTGAAAAACAGGGACGGCTGGAGCAGGCGGAGGCCATGTATCGGGGCGCTCTGAAGAAGAACCCCTCAGATGCCTCAATTCGACGGCAGTTGGCAGCCGTGCAGTCGATGCGAAAACCCATGGTTGGGCCAGCCAGCGCTGGAACAGCTTTGGCAAGGACGGCAACGGACGCGTCACCTGTGAAAAACGCTGCGGTTGCTGTGAAGCCAGCCCCTGCGGAAACTGCGGGAGTGCCGAAGGTGGGTCCCGGAAAGGGGATTGCCGCTCAGGCTGCTTCCGTGTCGTCGTCCAGTGTTGAGTCGAAGCCGACTCCTGACACCAAGCCTGCTCCATCCGGGGCAGCGGAAGTGACTGCGACCCCTGTGTCAGCGACGAGGTCGGTGACACCGCCAGCGGTTGCCGTCCCGACGCCAGCGAAGTCTGCGGCGAAACCGCAGTCACCAGGGCTTGAGGATGTTCTGGCTGCTGCCGACACTCCCGAGAATCACTGCGTGCTGCTGGTCGACGCTCTGGTAAACGGGGATCAGATCGAAACACGATGCCTTGCGGCCACGCTCCTCGGCGAATGCAGTCCCGGGAATGAGCAGGTGAAGCAGGCTTTGAAACAAACGGCCGAGACGGCCGGCGACACGGGATTGCTGCTGGCTGTGGTGGACTCCCAGTTGCAGCGAGGGGAGCTCAGTCCGGCCTCGGCGTCCAGACTGACCGGAATGCTGAATGGTGCAGATCCGGCGTTGCAGATCCAGGTGGCCACGATGCTGAGGCACTTTGCCGGGCGAGAGAGTGAAGCGGTCTGTGTGCAGGCCCTTGAGACTCTGCTGGGAAGTAGTGATGAAGATGTTCGTGCGACGGCTGTGCTGACACTTGGGGATTTCGGTCAGTCGGCAACGCGTCTGCGTGGACGACTCACTGAGATGGCGGGTAAGGATTCCAGCGGAAACGTACGGGAGGCCGCCACAGTAACGCTGGGGCGGATGCCTGCTGCGGCACGGTGACAGGGGCGTTCGCGGCACGGCGATCAACAGTCCAGAACTCAGGCAGCCATTTCACATTGCTCCGGGCTGACGCGGCAATGTGATCTCCTGAGAAAGCATATTGGTTCCAGAGGGGGGGATTTCGACGATGATCCGTAATTCGATCAGGATGTGGCTTGCAATGCTGGCACTGTCTGCCAGTGGCTGCAGCAGCTTCAATGACTATGTGCTCAGGACGGAGACGGGGATGAGAAATCAGATCCTGTCTCAGAAGGCGTGGAGTGAGTGGTCGTGGTGTTACGACGATCTGGATCATCCATGGGACTTCTCAGCCGGATTCAAAGCTGGTTACCGCAACATTCTTGAAGGCGGCAAGGGCTGTCAGCCCACGCTGCCACCACGGGCGTACTGGAAGCCGTGCTATGAAACGCCAAACGGACGCGGTCGAATCAATGCCTGGTTTGACGGGTTCTCTCACGGTGCCCTGGCAGCTCAGCAGGATGGGATGGGCGGAATCGGCATTCTGCCAATTTCCCCCACAGCTCGTCAGAACCTGATGATGAAGCGGACCCCGCGGAGTGCCGGTGAGTTCAGCAGTCCTGAGCAGGTTCCTCTTCCGGACCAGGCGATGTTGCCGGAGTCCGAGGGGTTGCTGAGTGACGAAATGACCCCGACCAGCGACGCGGCTCCGGAAATGGTTCCGGACGTTCCGCCGGAGTCATCTGAGAGGATACCGGTGTCGACTTCTTACGACGAGAAACCGTGAGGACCGGGAACGACCCAGGAGGCCGCGGGCTGTCTGAAGTTTGAGGCCACTGGCAGTCATTGAATCATTATTGGGCATCGCAGCTTGCGGGTTTGCAGCGAATGCCGGAGAGAATCCCCAAGACAATTCATTGAACGGGAACTTCGGGGCGAAGACTGAGGCCCGGTTGTTTCGGGTTATACGGAGGAAGCGACGATGTCCTTACAGGTTGCACTACGAACCAATCAGCGATCACCAGGCGGAGTGCTCCGTCTGCTGGCAACGGTCACATTGACCTGCCTTGTACAGACGGGATGCTTTATGGATCGCAATATTGATGCGATTCCGGTATCCCGCGTCCCCGCCGAGCTGCTGCAGGCAGATCGTCGTGACAAATACAAGGACATCTCCCTGCTGCGGCTGCGTCAGGATCCCCCTGAAACGTACCTGCTGGGTCCGGGTGATGTACTTGGTATCTACATCAAGGGGGTTCTGGGTGATGAGGAAGCCTTGCCCCCGGTGCACTATCCGGAAGATGGCAACCGTCCTCCTGCCGTAGGATATCCGGTTCCGATTCGTGAAGATGGCACGGTGTCTCTGCCAATCGTGGACCCGATTAACATTCAGGGTATGTCGCTGGTCGAGGCGACGGACGCGATCAAAATGGCCTACATCTATCCGGAGCCCATCATTCGCGAGGGTGAAGAAAGCATCATTGTTACGCTGATCCAGCAGCGTAAGGTGCGGGTACTGGTGATTCGCGAGGAATCCGGCAGTCAACAGGGTGTGACCAAGCGAGGAACGGGGCAGGTCGTGGATCTGCCGGCGTACGAAAACGACATCCTGCATGCACTCAGCAGGACTGGGGGCATGCCCGGGACTGACGCGAAAAATGAGGTGATGATTTACCGCGGAATGTACCAGTCCGGGGTTGATGCTGACGCTGTGCTGAATCAGATCTGTGAGGATGACTGTCAGGATGCGTGCTTCTGTAACGAAGCACCTTTGCCGGATCCGCCAACGGTGACCAGGGTGCCTTTGAGATATAATCCCGCGAATCCACCGAAATTCAGTCAGGACGACATCATACTGGGTGAGGGGGATATTGTGATCATCCGTAGTCGTGATCAGGAAACCTTCTACACGGCCGGTGTTCTCGGGGGTGGCGAGTTTCCGCTGCCCCGCGACAAGGATCTGGACATTATCGGTGCCATCTCCATCGCTCGCGGTCCACTGGGGAGTATTGGCACCGGCGTGGGAGCAATTGGCGGTGGCCAGAATGGTGGAGGTGGTGGCTTCGGTGGCGGCGGAGGCGGCTCTCGCTCCGGATCCTTCTGTCAGCCATCAGAAGCAATCGTGATCCGTGAGTTGCCTTGTGGAAGCCAGATCGCGATCAAAGTCAATCTGAATCGTGCTCTGCAGAATCCCGGGGAGCGAATCCTGATCCAGCCGAAGGACGTGATCGTCCTCCGATACACACTGGAGGAAGAAGTTGGGAATGTGTTCCTGAGTCTGATCCAGTTCAACTTCCTGTGGGGTCTTGGCGGAAACAGTGTCCGCTGAACTTCCGGGTGACTGGACTTGTAAATGCCGAAAGCCCTGCTGACTTCAACATCAGCAGGGCTTTCCTGTTGTCTGGACCCCGGGGGAATCATTCCTTTGCTTCGAGCGGCATCGGAACAATTGGTTCTACTGAATTGTCGGCTGCTGAATCAGGTGCAGAGCTCAGATCAGTGCCGATGGACGAACTTGCCGATGCGTCTGACAAGCGGCTGGCCCGCCGTTCGAGGATCATGCGGGCGGCTTCCCGCACTTCATCGTCGCCCAGTCGCCGCAGGTTGCTGATCTGAGCCAGGGGCTCGATGATACGGGTCACTCGACCCAGTGTTGATTCCATCATGGCGATTTCCATCAGTGTTCGACGCAGCTGGTCGAGCGATTGAATGTGGGTGCTGGCTTCGGCCCGGAAATCTTCGAGGATTTCAAGGTTCAGGATTGCTGCAGAAACCTGTTCCGTACCGGAAGCGAGTTGTTCCTGAATGGAAATCAGAGCCCGGAGATTTTCCTGAGCCACTGCAATTCGACTGGATTCAGCGTTCAGACTGTCATGGAGACTGATCAGGGACCGAGCGTTCTCGTGGGCCGCTGAAAGCGAGTCTGTCGTGCTGACCAGGTCCTTCTTCAGAGCAGCGATCGCGGCGATTCCTGTATTAGCGTCTTCAAGACCTTCCGCGGCAGTGCTGACGGCGTCTCTCAGCCCGATGAATTCATCGAATTTCTGAGCAGCGACTTCTACGTCACTCCCTTCCGAGATCACTCGCTGCTTCAATTCAGAGAGGTCAGCGATGCTACGGCTGGCGGCCTCGTAGTTGTTGGCGGATGCAATGAGTCGACTCTGGAGAGCTACGATCCCATCGAGCGTGGTCGAGGCGACATCGGTCGAGTTTCCACCATTGATAATTGCATTTCGGAGTTCTTCAATGGCCGCCAGTTGTTCGGCGGCTTCGCGTGTTGCGTCTCCCTGAGCGATCAGTCGCTGCTGTAGTTCAGCCATTCTGTTCAGTGATGCGAGGGCCGCATCGGAGCTCTCACCCTCCTGCCGAACGGAAACCTGCAGATCCTGTATGCTGGCAATACTCTGTCGAAGTTCATCGAGTTGGGCGGCCTGATCGTTGATGTCCGACAGCAGATCATTTGTCTGTTTGACGGAATTCCGCGTGGCGACCAACTTGCTCAGATTGTTCTCTGAGCTGTCAAGCCGCGTCTGAATTGAGTCCAGCTTGCCCTTCAGCGGACCGACCATTAACAGTTGCAGGCCGAAGAAAACAACTCCCAGAGACATCAGAAGACTGAGCCAGATGTAGCTCCGAATTCCTCGGATCTCTGACATTCCGGAATTCGCTCCGTTTTTGCTGACAGAACTACTCAACGTACACCTCCCCACGGCTGGATTCTGTTCTTCCCGCAGAAGAACCGGACCAAAAGTTCTCTTGTCGCTGCTCGTCCTGTCCGGCCCTGGGGCAAACCAGATCGCTGTGGAAGTTCTCGGAGAGCCATCAGGGGGGCTCTGACTGGGGAAAACTTATGGAGGCGGGTTTGCTGAACCGGAAGCTCTCTGGATGACATGGTCCCGGAGAAGCTCCGGGACACGCACTAAGTGGCTTATCGCCAACGGGGAGTGGCTGAATTTGCCGGAAATCTTCGTGCCCGCAGAAATTGCCGAGACGGGAGGGGTGAGTTTGACTGCTGCAGCGGGAGCAACGATTGTGCCTGGGAATGGCTCGGAGCAGTCGTAACCATCGCGCAACATCGGGCAGGCCGTAATGAAAAACCCGCGGCAGGTTTTCTTTCGGGGGCATCCGGACAAACGCCGGCAGGGACCAGAGGCGAGCTTCGAGTCGGCCCCGGTTGTGTGGGCGCCGATCTATTTTGAGTCACCTGACCGGCACAGAACACCGTCGGCCACTAATCGGCTTGCGGGTCTGAGAAGGGAAGCATCGGGCCGCTCTGTTGGGCGATGCCTTCGCGGAAGTGTCTTCGACAGACGGAGACATAGCTTTCGTTGCCACCGATATGGATTTGCTCACCACCTCGGAGGACTCGGCGGTGCTGGTCGACGCGGAGGACCATCGTCGCTTTTCGTCCACAATGACAAATGGTCTTGATTTCCGAGATGACGTCTGCCCACGCGAGCAGGAATTGACTGCCTTCGAAGAGGTTTCCCTGAAAGTCTGTGCGCAGCCCGAAAGCCATGACGGGGATCTCATCAATGTCCGCGATCTCACCGAGTTCAGCAACTTGCCGTTTGGACAGGAACTGAGCTTCGTCCACCATGATACAGGAAACCGGGTTCTCCTGCTGCGACCTGCGAATGATTTCGATCAGGGAATCGGTGCAGTTGAAGTTCAGGGCTTCAGCATGCAGACCAATTCGAGAGGCGATCCGGCCGAGGCCATCACGGGTATTGAGTTGGGGCGTGAGAAGCAGCGGCAGCATTCCCTGTTCTCGATAATTCCATGCCGCCTGGAGCAATGTGGTGGACTTGCCGGCGTTCATGGCTGAATAGTAAAAGTAGAGCTTAGCCATGACCAGCGGTTCCAGATTCTCCATGCAGAGTGACGACGAGGCGGCGTTTGCCGCCCTGATTGCGGTGTTCGCACAGGTAGATGCCCTGCCATGTCCCGCAACGAAGAGTTCCGTGGTGCACGGGTATGGAAAGAGAGGACCCTGTGAGCATCGCCTTGACATGGGCTGGCATATCATCGGGGCCTTCGCTGGAATGCTTCCATGGCCATGTTTCCGGTGCCAGTTTGTTAAGAGCCATGGTCATGTCTGTGCGTACATCCGGGTCGGCATTTTCGCTGATAGCCAGTGAGGCGGAGGTGTGCAGAATGAACAGGTGCAGCAGGCCGACCGAGCAGTCGCGGAGTTCGGGGAGTTGACTGAGGATGAGGTTGGTAATCAGATGGCATCCCCGCGGATACTCTGGCAACACGAGTTCTCGCTGAATCCAGCGGGTCATGGCAGGGGCTCACATTTGCTTTCGAGGAAGCCGGGGACTGGGATCACAACGAATGTGGGCACCCATGTGTCAGCAGGCCATACATTGGCTGGATATGATTTTGTCGGGGGGCCGTTACAGAGTCAGGGGGCGTTATCAGGATTGACGGGAGCTGAAGGTGGCGGAAACGGGCGTTCACCGAGAATCTTCTCGACTTGTTCTCTTTCGAGGTCCTCAGACTCGAGCAGGGCATTGACCAGGGCGGTCATCTGATCGTGATAGCGTGTGAGCAGCTGGACGGCGTCGTGTTCTGCCTCTTTGATGATTCGCTGCACTTCCATGTCGATCATGCGAGTTGTTTCTTCGCTGAATTCGCGGTAGGTGTGCATTTCCTTGCCAAGGAAGGGATGTTCCTCGGACTGGCGAAAGGCAACGGGGCCGATGATTTCGGACATGCCCCAGCGAGCGACCATTCGGCGGGCAATCTGAGTGGCCTGTTCGATGTCACCCTGAGCGCCTGCGGAGTATTCATTGAAGATCATTTTCTCGGCGGCACGACCGCCCATCGTCATCACGATACGGGCTTTCAGTTTTCGTTCGCCGAGGTTGTGGATTTCACTTTCGGGCATGAGTTGAGTGACACCCAGTGTCCGGCCTCTGGGAACGATGGAGACTTTGTGCACGGGATCCATCCCTTCCTGCGCCCATGCGAGGATTGCATGTCCAGCCTCGTGCCACGCCGTGAGTTCCTTTTCGCGGCGATCCATTTTTTCGTCACGTGGTGCTCCCATGGTGACGATGTCCTGAGCGTACCGAAAATCGCTCATTTCAACTTTGCGTTTGTCTTCGCGGGCAGCTTTGAGAGCTGCTTCGTTGACGAGTTTTTCGAGTTCTGCGCCGCTGTATCCCATGGTTGTCCGAGCGAGCGCATCCAGATCGACGTTGTCCTCGAGGGGAACTCGACGAGTGTGTACTTTGAGGATACCGAGTCGACCGTCCCGGGCGGGCAGATCGACGGTGACGTGTCGATCGAAGCGTCCGGGACGAAGCAGCGCCGGATCAAGCACATCGTGGCGGTTTGTGGCCGCGAGAACGATCACGGTTTCTCCCTGCTGGAACCCGTCCATTTCGCTGAGGATCTGGTTGAGTGTTTGTTCGCGTTCATCATGACCGCCACCAACACCAGCACCTCGCACGCGTCCTACGGCATCAATTTCGTCGATGAAGACAATGCAAGGTGCTGATTCGCGTGCTGTCTTGAAGAGATCACGGACCCGTGTTGCACCGACGCCGACGAACATCTGAATGAACTCGGACCCGTTGATGGAGAAAAAGGGAACACCAGCCTCACCCGCGGTGGCCCGAGCAAGCAGGGTTTTTCCGGTTCCCGGGGGCCCTACAAGGAGTACGCCCTTGGGGATTTTGGCACCGAGTCGTGTGAAGCGGCGTGGATTTTTGAGGAATTCGACGACTTCCTGCAGGTCCTGTTTGGCGGATTTCAAACCAGCCACATCATCGAACTTTGCTGATTTTTCGCTTTTCTCGAACCGCCGTGCCGGGCTGCGGATGAAACCGCCCATCATTCCGCCGGCACCAAACGGATCTGCTGATCGTCGGAGCACGGACCACATGACGAAGATCAGCACAACGGGCAACAGGACCCAGAGAAAAAAGTCGGCCATGCCGACGACTGACATGGGGGTTGAGACGACTGTGACTTTGCGAAGCAGGAGTTCCGGCAGCAGATTTTCGTTCCCCGCAACTTCTGGTGGAAGCACCGTGTTGAACTGTTCGGAGAGTTTTCCTGTCAGACCTTCCGGGGGTGTTGTGGGAATGGCGCTCCAGCGGCCCGTAAGAATTTCCCCGTGGAAGGTGACAGAGTCAATCTGATTTTTCTGGAGTTGGCCGTAAAAATATGAGTACGGAACAGTTGTTCCGTAGTTAGCTGGCGAACTGCTCCATGCGATGACGGTGATCACTGCCGCAACGGCCAGAAGAATCAGGGTCATGGAGTTGAAGTTCATTCGACGCGGTTCACCTGCGGGGGGCTTGGGGGGCGTCGATGGCGATGGCTTACCAGCAGGTTCACTCATGAAAACGTCAATCTATACGAACAGGACCGACCAGCACCGGTGCCATTAAGGCGGATGCCCGGTCTGGATCGTGCAGGATGCCCGGGATATCGAACGAAGGTGCAGTCACCGTTGAGTGTGATCAACGGTGCTGGGGTGAGCGTAGCGTTCCCTGATTGGTCACGCAATTCAGACACCCGTATGAGCGAATCTTAGTCAATTTTTTTCGAGGAAACTACAGGATTGAAAGCCGTCGCCGCAAGTTTCTCTGGTTGCGGGGGGGAAAGAAGGGGGTAGGTGGGAAAACGGGAAGTTCGGGTATGATGCTTTGATGAAATGGCCACGTGTTCCGGTATACTGAGACAAACTTTTACGCCTCAGCCGAGTGGCAGCGGACTGATTCCGACCGTGGTGGCACCATGGTCGTTGCCCTGAAAGGTGTACATGGATTTTCATACGATTCGCTTGTTGACTCCCTGGGAAGTTGGCCGTTTTTGTGAAGGAGGGTCAGAGACAACCTTGCACAGGGTCACGTTGCCATGTCAGTTTCAACAGCCGGACTCGGGATGGCCGGTTTATCTCAGAAGGCGGTTCAATTCACCTTCCGGGCTCTCTGCATCCAGTCGGATTTTTCTGCGAGTTTTCTGGGTTGCCGGGACTCTTGCAGTGCGACTGAACGGGCATGTGTTGACACCGTGTGATGTCCCGAGGACTTCGTTCCGTACGACCAACCTCGAACACGGCGAGAATCGACACTCGGAAGTTTTCGAAATCACGGGGGCACTTCGTCCCGGCAATCTGATAGAGATTGAGATGGCCGGGCTCACGGAGCCTGCTGTTTATGCGACCGAGATTCCGCGGTTACCAGAATTAAAATGGGTTTCGCTGGAAATTGCCGAATCGTAGTCCGGGCCCAGCCGTGCGAGGCTGGAGCTGCGGGAAGTTCTGCACCGAAGAGTTGATCGCCGGTTCGCTGATTGTGTGTGTCTTCCCGCCGCAGGTGACGAAGGCGATGAATTCCGTTAGGATGCCGATGAAGAGGCTGTCGTGGGACGTGTTGAGTTCGCTTCAATTGGAAAGCCGTAACTTTTAGCAGGAGACTGGTTGGTTGCAGATGTTTGAGGTGGGTCTGTGGTAATCAGCTCCTCGTTCGAGAGGAACCAGAGCCTGCCTTTCGCTGAACAAACTCCAGTGATTAGAGGGTGCTCTGCATGTATACGCTCCGAATGGCGCGACGGATGCTGTTTGAAACGAACAAGCGACTTCTGTGGAAGTTGACATGGAATCTTGGTGTGAAAGGCGCCTTGTCTGTTATGCGTCACCGGCGGCGTATGCGCCAGGGGCGATTTTTTCCGCCATTTCTTTATGTTTCCATCATCAACAGCTGCAACCTGCGTTGTCAGGGATGTTGGGTTGATGTGGCCCACAAACAGAGCACGATCGATCTGCCGGCTATGAATCGGCTGATTTCAGAAGCCAAATCGCAGGGGAATACTTTCTTCGGGCTGGTGGGTGGTGAGCCATTCATGCATCCGGAGATCTTCGAGATCATCGCAGCCCACCCGGATTGTTATTTTCAGGTGTTCACCAACGGGCACTTTATCACGGACGAGAAGGCCAGACGTCTGTTTGAGCTCGGAAATGTCACTCCGCTGATCAGCGTGGAGGGCAATGAAATCATCAGTGATGAGCGTCGTGGACGTGCCGGTGTTTACAACCGGACATTGGCCGGGATCGAAAACTGTCTGAAACACAACGTGATGACAGGCGTTTGTACAAGTCTGGCCAAAACCAACATCGACCACCTGCTGACCGAAGCCTGGGTGGATCGTCTGATCGAAATGGGTGTCCTGTACACGTGGTTCCATGTCTATCGACCGATGGGACCGGATGCCAGCACCGACCTGTGTCTGACTCCGGAACAGCAACGTCGGGCGCGGCAGTTTGTCGTGGATATGCGGGCCAAAAAGCCGATTATCATCATTGACGCGTACTACGACGGCGAAGGAAGAGCACTGTGCCCGGCGGCCAATGGAATCAGTCACCATATCAATCCATGGGGCGATATTGAGCCCTGCCCGATCGTGCAGTTTTCGAAAGAGTCGATCCATCCGGATCGTGATTCCCGTTCGCTGGCGGAGAAATTTGAGACATCAGAGTTTCTTTCAGACTTTCGGACGCTTGCTCAGCAGACCACGCGTGGATGCATTGTTCTCGAACGCCCCGATCTGCTGGCCCAGCTGGTGGAAAAACATGGAGCAAAGGACTCTACGGCCCGCGGCACCGCCATGCAGGAGCTGAGGTCGATGATTCCACGCACGTCTCAATACCATCCAGGTCACGAGATTCCGGAGAAGAATCTGTATTACCGGTTGGCCAAGAAGTTTCTGTTCAACGACTTCGGGGTTTATGCCGGTCACGATCACACCCAAACCGCCGCCCCATTTCTGCAGTCGAATTCCGGGCAGGGCAACACAGCTTCGTGTTGTGACGACGCGAAATCTGAGGCAAGTGGCGGCTGCTGTGGATCGCTTGTGCAGCTGAAGTCCGAGTAGCGGTGTGAAGGTGAGGAGCTTACGTCATTGGAGAACCTCCGTCTGACGGGCTGGTGATCCACAGCCGATCGGTTTTGGCCGGAAATCGCGGCGTGACGGGACTGCAGAGAGACTTGTCAGGAAGTCGGGTGGTCTTCCGGAAGAATCCGCGCTGGTTGTGTGCATATCCGGGCAATCTGGCCTTGTCATGAGATTGGTCCGGGTGTCAAGCTACGGCAGAATTCGCCGACCGGGATGGGAGTCGGTGTGCTGTCGAGCTGAAGTGGTCGCCGCCGTGCCCAAAGTGGAATCCGGTGAAATGCTTCGAGAATCTGGCTCCTGATGGAGCTTTTGCAACTGGGATAGCCTTCCTTCGGGACTGTTCAGGGATGAATTGGTCTGTCGGTGCAGCACTGTTTGTGGTTCGCTTCATTTCTGGTCTGTTGATCAGTACTGCCATGTGCTGCGCCCAGTTTCAGTTGTCGGAGCCGACGGTTGAAACGGACGAGGAGTCGACGACGCGTGAGAGTAACGCGGCGGTGGTGTTGGAGGTGGAGCGTGTTGAGGCGGGGGAAAGTGCCGCCGACGGACCTGACTCGGATGATGCTTCGGACTTGATCAATGCACCTCGGCAGCGGGTTCGGATGTCGGGACAACCTGCGGGGGCCGGTAAGTCGCGAGTTGATCGGGGCGTCTCGAAGGCAACTGGAGTTACCGAAGAGCCGCCGGGCGTCATTCAATTGCTGGATTCCGAAGAGCCGCGGGCGTTATTGATGGCGGGTGGGGCACCCAGAACGCGTGACCTTCTGCTGGATGCCACGCTGCGTGATGTCGCCTGTGTCGGACTCCGATGCTGGAGCGTCGGGGATCGGGGTGTGATCTGCAGTTCTGCTGATGGTGGCGAGACATGGGAGACTGGTTGTCTGCCGTTCGAATGTCGACTGACATCGGTCTGTTTTCTCACCAACCGAATTGGCTGGGTGGCCGGTGTTGAATCACAGCCGGGGCGAAAGAGTGGACGAGCGGTGCTGCTGGCGACTCGCGACGGCGGACAGACGTGGCGGAATGTTGTTGAGGATTCCGGAGCGGACGGAGCCGCGGTTGACGGCGTGCATCGGCTCCCCGGAATCCAGCAGATCCAGTTCTTCGGGCTGGAAGAAGCGATTGCGATTACGTTACCGGATACGGATCGTGATAATTCCACTCTGTTTCGCTCGGGCGATGGTGGGCAGTCGTGGACACCAGTTTTATCGGATCGGGGGGCCCCGTTGTGGACTGGCGGGTGGTTTTCCAGCCTCGGACAGGGCGTGATTGTTGGAACTCATCAAGGTCTGGGGACTTTGGTTTCCGGCGAGTCGGTAGTTCTGCAGGAGCCCCGAGCGACACTGCGCAGTTTTCGATCTGTGGTCATCGATGGCGAGGGGCGTGGTTGGGTCGCTGGTGATGGTGCGACATTGCTGCGGACAGAGGATTCGGGTGTGAGCTGGGCGGCACCTGATCATGAGTTACCGAGTGGCCTTGCTGATGTCCTTGACGTTCGATGTCTGGCGCAACGGGGCGAAGTCATGATCGCTTCCGGTGACCCCGGGGCGATGGTACTGCGGACCGAAGATGCGGGGAAATCATGGCAGATTATCGAGGCTGATATTCGCGGTCAGATGCACCGCATGCGTGCCCTGCCCGATCGTGGATTTCTGGCGGTGGGTAGTTTTGGTCAGATCATGAAATCAGAGGATGATGGTCTTTCCTGGCGCACCGTCAGAAATGTCGGAATTCATTGCGGGATACTGAGTCTGGTCACGAAGCTGGAGCAGTCTCCGTGGGCACTGACATCTGCACTGACGACCGATCGTGGAATTCGGTCTGTGGTACTGCAGCCTTCCGTACGTCTGAATGAACCCCGGGAAGATGCTGCCGGACTTTGTCAGACGGAGCGAGCTCTGAGTGCCCTGACACTGCTTGGCGTGTCCGACGTTGCTGGTGACTGGATGTTTCCTGGACTGCTTGAAACGCAACATCGATCGGGAAGCAGCCTGATGGATGAGTGGAATCGAAGAACAGATGGAAGGGCGAGTGAACTTGTGCCCCTGCGTCTGGCTCGCAGTATTCGCTCGTACCGGCCGCAGATCGTAGTCATTGAGCGGTGCCAGGATGTGGATGCGATGGCAGAATTGCTGCGAAGCGCGGTGATGCGTGGCATTGAACTGGCTGGGGACGCGACCGAGCCGAAGCTGTCAGGTTTTGGTCTTCCTGTGTGGCAGGTGCAGCGGGTCCTGAGTCGGGCACCGTCGGACCTGCAGCCCACTGTGGTTTTCAGGGATACGGATTTATTACCGGTGCTGGGCACCACCAGCGGGCTTGTCTGCGATGCTGCAGGTGCTGTACTGATGCCGACAAAAAGTGCTCTTCCAGAGGCGTCAGCGCGCCGCAGAAATGCGGGATATGAGCTGGAAATGGATCTCGAGCAGAGATCAGCGATTACGAATCCACTGGACGGCCTTGAGTCACTGCTGACGGAGAAGATTCGTCGTCGCAGAGTCACACGCCCGCGAGCTGAGCTGGAGGAACTGCGACAGGTTCTGCTTCGCACCCGTAATGAAGCGGGGGCGCTCCAGGGGCATGGAGCAGGATTACAGGCAACGGAAGCGTTTGTGGCGGAGTTACAGGATGTTGGAAAGACGCTGCCCGATGCACTTGCCCTGCGTCAACTTCGGGAGTTGGCTGAGTTGAGTCAGGAGAGGAACAATGCTGAGGGCTATCTGGCAGTTCTGCAGGAGATCGTTCGACGATTTCCTGAGACCGAAGATGCATGGCGAGCGGCAGAGTCACTACTGTTGTTTTATGGGTCGGCTGAGGCACGACATGTCCGGCTGCGTGGCCAGGTTATGCCTCGCGGGCAGCAAATGGGGGTTGTGGCAGGGCCATTCCAGGATGGACCGGCTGGGCAGTCGACAATCGGATCTGCAGACGGAAATGGGATCCTGAGTCCAACTGTGCAACCGGCGGCTGCACGGGGCTTTTCCGGTTCCGCCACATCCACGTTCGATGCACTTCACGAGGGCTGGAATGCACAGCAGGAAACTGCGTGGACTGTTTTGTCCGGACACGAGTCTGTTCGGGTGGGGCGTCGGAATGGTCCCTCGGCGGAGTCCAGGCTTCGTCGAGCGATCACACTTCGCGGGCTGGGGAAAAATGGCGAGGCCACGTCACTGTTGGTGGAGGCCGCTGCTGGTACCGATGACACCGCGGCCTGGGCTGCGTCAGAATTACAGATTCTTCAGGGGGCTCGGTCGTCCCACCTGCGATTACTGAACGTCCCCCGCAGTGTCAGCCGCCCAATTCTTGATGGACGGCTGACCGATCCCGTCTGGGAAAATGCGGAGGAGATCCGGCTCATTTCCGTGCGGGGAGGTACGTCGCTTTCTTCGGCTGCCGCTGACGAATCCCGCACGGTGGCCGGAAATGCAGACGACTGTCTGTGCCTGCTGGCGTGGGATGAACAATTTCTGTATCTGGCAGCGCGGGTGCCACGGGGGCAAACCAGCCATCCTGTGGAACTTGCGGCGGCGCGACAGCATGATGAAGACCACAATGGCAGAGACAGGGTTGAGATCTGCATCGATACAGACCGGGACTATCTGACGGCATTTCAGCTTGTGATTGATGAATCGGGAAGAACCAGCGATGCGTGCTGGTGGCTGGATCGCTGGAACCCGCAGTGGTACGTGGCAGTCGACCATGACGAAGCGGCATGGCGACTGGAGGCAGCGATTCCATTGAATGAGCTGAGCAGCCCAGTGGCCGCTCCCGGTACGCTCTGGTCGATCCGGTTTCAACGGATTTTACCCGGCCTGATTGAGCAGCGACTTCCCGGTTTGTCGGCGGCGTCGAGTTTGCAGGGAGCGAGCCTCGTGAGATTCATTCGCCCAAAGGCCACGAATCGATAGTGCACGCCGCAGCGGGTCTCCAGATCCTGATCATCAGCATAAAGCTACTACATAAAGCTACTACGGCTGAGACACTGAAGCAATGCTGCCCCCCGGACACGCCTCGGGAGACAGACATCATGAGTATCGGGTCGGCGGTAGTCTCTGTGCATGCGCACAGGATGCCACGAATTTCGCTGACAATGACTCGTTGGGCCCTTCCGTGCACCAGGTTTTTTATGGTGTGCGACGAACCGAACCCTGGGGCGCCGTTGGCTGAACACGCAGGAGTCGTCCTACGGGTTTCTTCAGGTCTACGACAACGGGCTGCACTGTCTGGGAGGTCGCGACATTTCCCGCGGTATCCCGAGCGAGAAGACGGAAATACATCTGTGTCGGCAGTCCGGAATGAACCGGCAATTCAAAACTGCCCTGGTCAGGCTGCCAGTCAAATACGGGGAGCCAGGGCCCTGCCGGTGTTTGTGCCGACTCAAGACGGATGGAGTTCTCTGCGGGGTTGGCTTCAACAATCTGCCAGCCAAAGCGGATCGCACCCTCGCCCTCTGTAGTGACAGTGGGCTGTTCCATTTCGATGAACGGCAATGTCTGGTCAACGGAGATGACGATTTCCGGCGGTTGTCCGGGTTGCGGAGGAATATCGGCCAATCCCACCCCGTTGCGGACCCGTACGGCGAAACCAAATGTTCCTTCAGCGATAGAGTCCACCTCGAACGGACTCTTTAGATCAGGGTCGACGCCGTAACGGAACCATTGCTTGCCACCATCTTCCGTGACGAACAATTCAACAGAACTAATCCCGGATGGCCCGACGTCGTCGATCTGGTACTCAATGTTGAAGATCCGGTTGTTGACCATCTGCACGCCATTCACGATCTGTGCCGGTTCGGAAGGCACAGGGACTTCGTCGGACGTTGGCTGCTCTGATGGGGAAGGTATTGTCGGCACTGTGGGCGTCACTGCTGTTCTGCGCTCGATCTTTGTGGCGGGCGATTGCAGTTTTCGAGGCTCCAGACGCTTTGGGGTGGATAATTCTGATGATCCCGCATCACCCGGGACTGGTACTGTCGGCACGGCTGGTACCGTTGGCTTTGGCGAGTCCTGAAAAAACGGAGAGGGAGCACCAGGAGCCACAGGTTTTTCAGTTACCACAGTGGTAGCTTCCGACTGGGCGGATGCTTCACCGGGTTCAAAATCGCTGACATATTGTTTCCGTGCTTCACCTCGATTGCCGGCATTGTCCGTGATTGATGCTCTGATTTCGATAGTGGATCCGGGGGGCAACGGGAGTTGAATCTGCCCGGACGCTGCGGGCGTAATGTCCGCTTTCCTGCGTATGCCGCTGAGCCCGTCACTGAATTCGAGGGTCATCGACTCCGGGTTGACCGACGGGTCGGATGTTGTCCACGAAACGATCGCTTGACCAGCCTCAGGTTCGGTGATTTCCAGTTTCAGAGCGGGAGGGACGGTGTCAACAAACACGTCCATCTCTGGTGCGCTACCCTCGATGGGCTGCAGCAATGACCCACGCGAGTCCGTCATGCGAATCGCGAATGAGTAATGTCCGTCTCGGGGGGCAGTGAAGACGAAAGAACCGCGGGAAATCGGGACGCTCTGTAAACGTTCCCATGTTTTTCCGGAATTCTGGGAACCATACAGGACGGCGAACCCCGCCCCTGGCTTCCCCTGCTCGACGCTGACTTCAAATGGAATCTCAAACCTTGCGGTATTTGTGATCAGTTGCTCTGGCTCATCGGCAACTGAGGCGGGCAGCGTCAACGCCAGACTACCTGCGACAACCGCAGACGCAGCGGCTGTGTTCAGCATGCGAGAAGACCCGAATCGCCGTAAGAAAAACATTTGAAACTCCTTCAGAGCAGCCGTGGCGACGCGTTTCGTCTGAGATGTCACGTTTTTGAGTGTGCCCTTGCTACGGCCGGCTCTCGTGATATTGCGGCCGGCGCGCAAAGACCCTCACGCTGACCTACGAAACCTGGATCGGCAGGCGAGGATGGGAACTTCAGTGAATCTCTGAATGGGATGGGGAAATTTTCCGGTCGGACGGGAGCGTGATCGGTTGACCACGGTTCAGCGGGCAGCCCTTGACGATACGGCAATGCGTGTCCGGGCATATCCTTCGTTGGGTTTCCCCGGGTTTCCAGTGGGAATCGGTAGAAAGACCGGCAATTGGGTGAATGAGTGGCGGGTGTGAAATGGGAAGTGTGGTGACTTCGGGGTGAATCGAGTTTGGTACCTGAAACAGGCGTGCGGTGAAATGAAAACGGGTGCCTCGGAATGAGTTCCGAGGCACCCGTTCAGGAATGAACTCAACAGGCAGGCCGAGGGCCCGCTGTCAGTTTCTGAGTCGGACTACTTGCAGGAAGAGCAAGCGGATTTGGTTTTGGCACAGCGACCGCAGGCCTTGACCTTTGCGCAGCTGTTGCAGGCTGGGGCAGCAGCGTGCCACACCTTGTGCTCAACAACCTTCTCGACCATTTTGCAGACCTGAACTTCAACTTCCTTCTGCTCGGTCTTGTGGGTGCACACCTTGTAGGTGTAGGTTTCTTCAACCGGCACCATCTTGCTGACCATCACTTTTGCTGTCTTCTGCTCTGGCTTGCAGACAGTGACGTTGTACTTGTAGGCCACTTCTTCGTTCACGTGGGAAACGACCTGGACCTTGCGAGTACGAGTTTCCGGCTTGCAGACGGTGACGTTGTACTTGTAGGCCACTTCTTCGTTCACGTGGGAAACGACCTGCACCTTGCGAGTGCGGGTTTCCGGCTTGCAAACCGTCACGTTGTACTTGTAAGGAACTTCTTCCTGAACGTGACGAACGACCTGCACCTTACGAGTGCGGGATTCTGGTTTGCAGACAGTTACGTGGTAGGTGTACTGCTCTTCCTTTGTCTGACATTCGTAAGCCGTGTACTCAACCTGAGTTTCAACCATGTTGGGAACCCAGACCCGGCATGTGCGAGCGGTCTTCGCTTCGCCGCAACCACCACAGTTACCACAGGAGTTGCAACCGCCACAGGCCTTCTTCTTCTTGCCGCAGTGACCGCAGTCACTGTGGCTGTGGCTTGCGCAGGCATTGCATGGGGTTTCTACAGCCTTCTCTTCCCAGTGACCCTGGTCCTGGCAAACGGTACGAGTCTTTTTCACTGGCACGGACGTGTGAACCTTGCGAGTCCCCATGCGTTCCTCTTTCACGGGAACCATGACGGTGTAGGTTTCTTCCTTCTCTTCGGTGACAGCCTTGCAGACCATCTTTTTGCCTTCACGTTCTTCTGTGACCGGCACCATGACGGTGTAGGTCTCTTCCTTCTCGGAAGTGACAGCCTTGCAAACCGTCTTCTTGCCTTCACGTTCTTCTGTGACTGGCACCATGACGGTGTAGGTCTTTTCGACTTCTTCAGTCACACACTTGTGAACTGTGCGGGTACCGGTTTTTTCTTCCACGACCGGAACACAAACGTTCACAACTCGCTTCTCTGTGACCATCTCTGGAACGAGAACGGTCTTTTGAACAGTTTCCCATGTACCGCTTGCTTCGCAACCGCTGCCACAGGCGTGGTTAGCGGCAACACCGCAACCGCTGTCGCAGGGGGCAGAACAACACCGGCTGGTCTTCTTTCCAAAGCAACCGCCGGCTTCGGCAGTCGCCATCATCGAGAAGGCGAGTGCCAACGAGAAAAAGAAACGCATGCTGTCTAACTCCTCCCAGTTTGATGAAACCTTCCCGCGACATCAGAGGTCACCAACAACCATTGCTGCCTCTGTTGGCAATCAGAACTGGAAAGGTTATCCATTTGCCCCGATTGCTGCCATTCGCCCAGAATCCCGAAATGGTATCACAACTTGAGATAAAGCGGAAATGAAAAAGGGAAAAAATGAAATTCGGGCTTTATGTGAGGTTTGCATTGTGTGGGTGCTTTGGGGTTATTCAGTAGGCTGAGAATTTCCTGTGCTCTGGGGTGATCTGGGTGTTCGCGGGCTATGGTCTGAGCAGTTGGAGCGGGAGATTGTTGCCGTTTTCGGGAAAACAGGCGTGGCGCCCCGGCTGGTGAGCGGCGAGGATAGCGGGACGGGGGTTCAACTGGCGACGACTGTAGCGAACCATTGTCCCCGGGGGCGATTGAGGGTGGTAATTGCCGAATTACGGCCGTGTTCGTGTTTTTTTTCGCGAAATTCTCGTCGATTTCATTCGGGGTTTTGCGTTCTCTCGCATGTTTTCTACACTCTTTGGCTGCGAAGCGGATGTTCCGGCCTCGCCGATGTGAGAGTTCCGACCGTCTGGGTACCGTCAGGATTCAGTGTGACATGAGGTTTTGTCTAGTTGATCGGGTGACAGAAATCACGGCTGGAGCGAGCATCCAGACTCTGAAACAGGTTTCACTTGCTGAGGAGTATCTCCAGGATCATTTCCCGGGTTTCGCAGTATTTCCCGGGGTGATGATGGTGGAGTGCATGGTGCAATCCTGCGCCTGGCTGTCTCGTTTCACGGATGACTTTCAATTCAGTACAATCCTGCTGAAGCAGGCTCGAGCCGTGAAGTTCAACAACTTTCTGAAGCCGGGTGAGACACTGCAGGTGTCGGCCACGATGAAGTCCAATGGCGCCGCTGAAGCGGAGTTTATGGTTTCTGGGGTGGTGAATGGGCAGTCAGCCGTGAGTGGGCGATTGCTGCTGTCAAAACAAAATCTTGCGGACCTGAACCCGCAGTTGAAGGACAATGATGCTCGGATGGTGTCAGCCATGCGAGATCTGTGGGCTCAGGTCTATTCAGGGCACTGACAAGTCCCCTGCTGTTTCTTCCGACGCGGGCACTGATTGTTTTCAGGGCCACCGATGTGTCTGAGGCATGAGGGTTGAGTTGGTGTACGTGGGCGTGGAATTCGGATCAGAACGCAGGCAAAGTCGATCAATAGAGCGGAGTTTACAGAATGACAGTGCAGGGACGAATCGCGTTGGTAACCGGGGGAAGCCGTGGCATTGGGCGTGCGATCGTGGA
>JBDKIW010000186.1:0-4342 GCA_039796955.1 Planctomycetota bacterium | reverse complement strand
GTGCGAAATGTTCTGCTCAGCACGGCTGTTCCTGGGGTATCTGTGGCGTGTGACAGCCATTCGACGGCCTGCTGAAACATCGTTTCTGTTGTGCCGCAATTGCCGCCAAGTGCAATCAGGTAGGAATTCACAGGGGCTCCTGTCGTCAACTTTTCTGCGATTCGCACGTTTATCGAAGCATCATCAGCAGGTGCCAGGGACTGCTGACAGTTGAAATCCCCGCCAGGGCGGCTACGGGTTGTTGAGTGATCGTCGCTTCAGGACCAGAAACATTCCCTGAGTTTCGTCCGGCAGCAATTCCCAGCGTTCCGGCTGCTCCCTCAATTCGCGAACATCGGCGGGGGAGCGAATCTGGCTGTAGCGGTGCGTTGTGTCGATCACAATATAATCCGTATCGTCCGGAACACCGGGACGATACTGATTGACTGCACGCAGGTAATCGCTGTAGTCATAAGAGCGTTCGTAGTGGGTCAGGCGAGTGTGGACATAGTCCGTTGAAGCCACTCGAGACGTCGGCGGAATTTTCGCCAGCACACGTTCAAGCATCGCGCCGCGTTCCGTGACGGCATACAACTGCGTTCTGCCATAGGCTGATTGCGTTGACCAGAATGTCGTTCCACAGGGCATCAGTGAACCCGTCAGTGCTGTCGTTGCCGCGCAAAAGCAGGCCAGTCTGGCGCGGGATGCTGCTCGACTGACCGAAGGTTCGGGGGTGAAACTGCTTTTCAAATCTTCGCTTTGGGCTGTTGTGGTCTTCCAAGGACCGCTGCGGACCCGGAGTGAAGGGGCAAGGGCCGCAATCGCTGCCCAGAAAAGTATTGGCAGCAGGGGCGCATGAAAGTGATGGTAGGGAATCGGCGGCAATTCGCTTCCCCCCGGCGCACTTCCCGGCGAATCATTTCCCAACTGGATCAGACTGAGCATAATGAATGTGACAAGGCCGGCGCTGAGAATGAGCGGACGACGCCACGGCAGCAGGCCGAGAGGTAAGGTCAGGACCAGCAGGTACAGCAGCGTGCGCTGACTGAACAGCATCGCCGCCACACGGCCGGGGGTTGTCAGAGCTGTTCGGATCAGTTCTCCGGGGCTGCTGCCCAGATCACCGAAGTAACGGCTGTAGTGCACAACTTCACCGCCGCGAAAGGCAGGAATCACCACCAGCACGGCCAGCAGCACCCACAGCACAGAGCCGACGAAGACTCCCAGTGACCAGCGTTGAAATGCACGAGACGTGTCCGACGGCTGCTGGAGCCATGACTGCAGGAACAGGACCAGTCCGATTGACCCGGTGACCAGTGCGAAGTCTTCCTGAGTGAGCAGGGCGATGAGCAAACAGACACCTGCAGCTTTGGTGCGGCGACGTTCTGCGTAATCGATGCCGAGAAACAGAAACGGCAGGCCGTAGCAGGAGGGACGCAGCGTTTTCAGATCGATTGCGATGTCCAGGAAATGCATGGGGAAAAACAGCAGCCATGCAAGGGCCAGCCACATGGCGGCCGTCGTGCTGCCGGTCCTGACTGTGGTGAGCCGGAAGATCGGGACAACACAGAATGCAAGGCAGGCTGAGGCCACCCATTCCATCATCAGATAGGACGGCCACAGGATATGCAACGGCAACAGCAGCAGGTGGATCACCTGAATGTGTTCACCAAGAAACAATCCCTGGTCAAGGTAGCTGCGGAAGCCTTTGCCATGCCAGAGGTTCCACAGGTGCTCTTCATACATCGCCGAATCACCGTGGGGCACCATCAGCTCGGAATACAGGCGGGTATTCTGCCAGAACGACACGGACTGCCAGAGCAGCGCAGCAAGCACGACGATGGCGAACTGCCATGTGCGCCAGAGGCGTTGTGGGATGGCTTGTGCTGTCTCTGTATCAGGTGTCTGCGGGGATGCAACGGGTGCGAGGGCGTGATCGGCAGTGGGCAGCAGACCGTGCAGGAACAGGGCGAGCATTGCGCCGAAACTCAGCGGAACGGTGGCCACCAGCAGGCTGAGCAGAATTCCGGACGCCTGGAGGGATGAGGCAAGCCAGATCATCAGCCATGCCGCGGAACACAGCCCGGCTGGGCGCAGTCCCGATTCAACATGACGCAGGCTGAATAGCCAGCCATGACGACCGTTGGCATGGAACGGTTGCTGCCGCTGCTGTTTCGCGAAACCGCGCGCTTGCCATGCGACCGCGAACAACGTTGCGGCCCCGAGCCAGGCGGCGAGCGTGAAGACGCTGAGGGCGACGGACTGATCGCCGAGCGCTGTCGTGCGCATCGTACCCCCGAGGACGCGCACGATCTGGAGGTGAATATCCTGTGGCCACAGCTGGCTGTGGCAATTGGAATCCGTCAGGATCAGCAGGAACGCCGTAGCGGTCGCGCTGATGCTGAGCAGCAGTCGGCCGAGTACAGCCCAGAGCACGGAAGTTGAGAATGTGTTGCTGCGCCGCACAGAAGGACTTCCGCACTACCAGGATCAGGACAGGCTTTCTGTCAGGCCATCACAACAGTTCCATCGGCACCTGACCGCCGGGAACCAGATGAGTGGGGCGGCCGGACAGATCGGTGATGTAGTCGTCAACCTTCAGCCCCATGGAGTGGTAAACAATCGCGCAGAAGTCCTCAACTCCGATGGGACGCGATGTGGGATACTCGGCTTTGTCGTTGGTGCTGCCGATGACCTGACCGTGTCGGTATCCACCTCCTGCCAGCAGCAGACTTTGTGCCTGTGGCCAGTGGTCGCGACCGGCATTGCCGTTGATGCGTGGGGTATGTCCGAATTCACCGGCAACGACCACCAGCGTGTCGTCCAGCATTCCGCGATCTGCGAGGTCCTGAATCAGCACGCCGACGCACTTGTCATGGCGCGGGAGTTTATCCTTCAGAGCGGGTTCGATGTTGGAGTGATCATCGAAATAGCCGGTATTCAGGGACACGTAACGCACCCCGGCTTCGATCAGGCGACGCGCGAGCAGCGCCTGTTCGCCCCAGCCTGTGCCGTACCGTTCGCGCAATTCCGGCGATTCTTCGGACACATCAAAGGCCTTACGAACGCGACCGGACAGCACCAGATCCATCGCCTGATGATCTACGGCATCCAGTTGGTCGAACAGTCGATTGCGGTCAATTTTCTGCTTGAGGCTGTCCAGTTGCTGCCGCAGCGAGACACGATCCATCAGGCGACTTTCTGAGAGCCCTTCGGTCAGAGAAAAGCTGCGGTAGTCCCCGGTCGGCAGTTGCCCGGCTTCGTTTCCGTAACTGAATTCGCCGTAGCGGAACGGATTGTAATTGACGCCCAGCCACGCGGCCCCGTGAAAACCAAAACCGCCATCGTTCATGTTGACATTGGACAGCGACCCGGACTGAGTGGGCCCCAGCAGGTGTGCAGCGACAGCCCCCATGGAAGGATAACGCGGCATACGATCGGCGCCATTGGCACCTGTTCGACCCGTAAGCATCCAGTGCGCGGCAGCCCAGTGATCACCGTTGCCATGAGAAAAGCTGCGAATGACTGTGCAGCGATCCATGACTTTGGCATGTTCAGGGAGCAATTCGCAGACATCCAGCCCGGGCTGACTGGACGCGATTGGTTTGAAAGCTCCGCGGTATTCCACCGGAGCATTCGGCTTCATGTCGAACGTGTCCAGCTGCGACGGACCCCCATGCATCCAGACAAGGATCACAGACTTGCGTGATCTGGCTGCCGGATGCACCAGCCCGTTCTGCTCTGCCTTCAGCAAATCTGAAAGCCCCAGCCCGAAGGTGCCCAGAGAGCCGATCTGCAGCATTCGTCGACGAGAAATTCCGTCACAGAATTCACGTCGGGCGGAACGTTGACTGACGATGTTCAGCACGGCAGAGGTCCTTTGCAGGGGGGGGGGGAAGGAATCGGGGGGGAGTACCGGGGATCGAATGCAGCCGCACGACGAACGCTTCGAGGGACCCCGGGGATATGCTGTCTGAAAGTCGGGACCTCAGGTGCAGCACAACCAATTTCGGAGGGAATGTCGAAGACGCAGGAACCATCAAAGACCGGAACATTCATTGAGATGGATGTTTGCGGTTGAGCAGCAGAATACTGACTGAATCGACCAGAGCCAAACCTCAATCTACCCAATTTCCACTGTCGGGCAAATCCTGGCGACCGGGGGGACTCAAAAGTGCGGAATTTCGGAGGCGGTATGGGAGGCGTTGATCGTCGGGGGTGTCGCCGAATAACAGCGGCCGCCGATTTGAGACCAGCAGCCCTCATCAGCAACCTGTTTCCGACCGTTGCCATTAGAACCCCTGCAATTCCTGCAATCCCACTACCGGGGACACAGCACCGGAACCGGTCGGGGACACACCAG